>CAYMBK010000001.1:0-3154 GCA_964388645.1 uncultured Planctomycetia bacterium
TGGCCTGAGGACGAATCTATCAAAAAAGAGGAATATTTTATACCCCTTAACGATCCTTTTATGGTCAACGCGAAAGAATTCGCGCGTATAGCGCCGGCATTATCCAACCTTCTAGGCGATGCCGGATTTTTCGATAAGACGGAGCATCATAACAGTATAGGACTTTTGTTGGAGGCCCTCGAGTATAATATGTTGTGGCTGATAGCGGAACGTCATCATGGGAGTTCCGGCGAAAGCGAAATACTTCCTACCGCGGGCGCGGCGAGAAGGAGCGAAGTAACATACAAGCCCGGGGATACTGTCGAACCGCCCCGGACTTTTCCTTTTAGAGTGGACACAGCGCCTGTGCAGGGAAAACTCACCCCGTATATGCTCGCTAGGGTACATCAGGTTTTTGGCAATAACGCGATATACGATAATTTTGGCATATCAAAAGCATCCATAAAGCAGGTTACTCTTGAAGCGGTCGATATCGGCGTAAGCCGTGACACGATAACTTTTAGTATAGACACCGCTGAAGGGGAAAACGGTTTTTCGATCGTTCTATACAAGAACGGATACAGTCTTGACAGTGAGGAGAAAGATCCCTCCCGTGCTGTATCTTCAAGGATAGTGCAGATGTATCGTAATTTTAGATTACACGAGATACAGGATGAACTCAAAAGGTCGAATGTGACGGATGCTTTTGTTATGGAGTCTATCGAGAAGGTTTTCAGGGAAGCCATCCTGGAAGAGGATCTGGCGCCTTATGATAGCGGGGGTGATGCCACGGTCTATACCAACTGTGACGGGACCATTGTGGTTAAAGACTTGGTAGGACGGGATAGGGACATAATAGCGAGATCGATCGACGATCAAGAAACTGAAAAAGGTCCGATAAACGGTTACCTTCTGGCGCAAAGGGCCCTGGGCCATCTTTTTGTGAGGTTTTTTCTTGTAAGGGATCTTAATGTGAAAATACGGCAACAGGCGGAATGGCCGTCGGGAGCCTTTGAGCAACTAGTCGGTAAGGACAGAGCCGCCGCGCTTAAAGAAGAGCTTAGGGCAAAAGAGTATCTAGTCGGTTACGGCACTAAAGTAGGGCCGAAGATAGGCTCTATGGAAAGTTCTGATGACATGAAGGACTTATCCCGGCCTTTCCTGAAAGAGCGCGGAGAAATATTCAAAATGCTTAGAGAGGTGTATTTGTCCGGAGCTGTTGAGGACAAGGTCATAGAAAGGGCCGTAATACAAAAAAAAGTTCCGGTCTTTTTCAAGGAAGCATCGTATGATCCGCGTTACAAGGCCCGCCGTTTTGACGGGATACTTGCAAGAGCCATTGAAGACGGGGATATGGAAACATCTAAAATGCTCATAGATCTTTTCCTGTCGGCGATAATAACCATGATGTCACGCGGTGTGTTCGATTGGGACATCAAGACCGAGAATTACGGATACGATCCTTCTGTCGGGCATATAGGGTCATTTGACGCCGGTAAGTTCCAGAAAGCGCAGCTGTCAGAGAAACGACACGGTGATGTTTTTCTTGAAAATCTTAAGGTGGCCAGAAATGATATAAGAGAATGGTCGGGCATGGCCGCTAATGAGGATTTTTCAAAAGAACTCACCGGATATTTCGAAAAGCGCGTAGATGATATTTTCAGGGCGTACGATTTTCCGGTAGATCTTAACATGACAGTGAGGGATATCCAGGCAGAAGAAGATTTCTCAGAAGTTGTCAGATGGAGCATGTCATCCGGCCTGAGTGGAGTTCCCGTTAACTATACCGGCACAAAAAAGATGAGAGAAAAGCAAGTGGAAGATCTCGCCGATAGGTTAATAGAACGGAATGTGGACATAAATGAAATGAGGAAAACTTTTGCCGGAGCGGGATTCCGCGAGATGATGGAGGAACAGGCTAAATCGGACATCCTCGTGGATCATCATATGGGCAAAAGAGCCATATATCTGGCATCAGAACATGGGCCTTATGTGGGCATAAAGGTTCGGGGAAGAGATCCGGATCCTACAGCGCGGGAGATCTTTTTAAGAAGCGATATTTCCCGGGCACAGAAAACGGCGATCGAAAAAAGTATAGTTGAAGTTTTACTGAGGTTTTATGACCACAGGGACAGCGTTTACCGCACGCTGGCTGAACATTTCAGGCTCGATATTTCTGTAGATCCTTCCGATTCACTGGCTTTGTCGGATGAATTTAAGAAGATAAAGGGTGACGATCTTTCCGTGGAACAGCAAGAGATGCTGAAGGTGCTGTTTGGTATGGACAACGTCGGCGATAGTAACATTGCGCAAAGGTTGAGCATAGCTTTCGATGAGCTTAGAGAAAAAAGACGATATCCCTTTGATGTTACTATGGAAAGTTTTAGGGTAGGCCCGGAAAAAGGAGACGGAAGCTATGTGGTGAACATAGAGTCTTTCGGAGGATTCATACGAAAAGCGAGGGAATCGGAGATCATCGATCATATGCACTATTACCTGGGCATTCCGTTCGAGGCTATTTTTGAGACATTAATAGGGACGCTGGGCGAAAAAAAAGCGGCGCTATTTATGGAAAAAATTTACTATCAGGTAGATGAAGGCACAGATCTCTATCGGCAGACGAGGGCGTACCTTAACCTTATATATGAAGGGCATAAGCGCACCGGTATTATGGGGAGGATCTTTGACGGCATGGAAGTCGATAAGGAAGCTTATCCTTTGATGGTGGGTGTTCCCGCGCTTCTTTATGAGAGGCTCGGGGATGATGTCATTAAAGCGCTATCGGTCGAACTTGGGACGGAAGTTTCCATAATAAAGATACAGGGTGGTTCTCCTGATGAGATGATAAGGGAAGTCAACGAGGCCTCAAAAGGCAGGTTCATAGCGATACTGATAGATCCTGACGCGGTTGACGCCGGATCCGCGGATGCCGCCTACGATCTTTCGCATATGATCGAAGATTTTGTTGAAAAAACCAGGAGGGAACTGGAGCCTTCGATCGCTTCGATGAACCCCGTTGACGCTTTGCCCGGGGAAACGGGCCATGCCGGAAGCGCGCAGGAGATCACAGAGAGAGGGATGCTCGATGATTTTTACGCTCAGACAAGTATCGAAGGGCGCAGGAAAGTAGCGTCGATCATAGTTAGGGCATTACCCGAAGGGCATTGCTACGGCC
>CAYMBK010000002.1:0-4219 GCA_964388645.1 uncultured Planctomycetia bacterium
GGCGCGGGCGAATTCCCCGCCCGATCTGCCGCAGCCGCCGTTCTATGAAAAAACCAATCCGTCAGAAGCTCCTATAATATACATAATGCTCACTTCCGACACTCTTACCGCGAGGGAACTCTATGATTTCGGCAACAGGAACATAGGAAAACGTATGAGTATGCTTGACGGGGTCTCTCAGGTTCTCATATACGGGACCAAAGCGGCAGTGAGAGTCCAGGTAGATCCCAACAAGCTCGCGTCTTTTGGCATTGGCATTAATGAGGTTTCCGCTGCTTTGAAGACGGGCACGGTTACAATACCGGGGGGAGCCCTTGATGGTAAAGAAGGTACGTTCTCCATACAACCCGAGGGGCAACTTTTTACAGGGGACGAATATGAAGAGCTTATAGTTAGGTATGTCGATGGCGCTCCGATCCGGATCAAGGACATAGGCAGGGCCATAGATTCCTTGCAGAACGATAAGACCCGGGTAATGTATTCGGGGTCGCCGTCGGCGCCTGCCGAATCGGGGGCGGTCTGTGTGGCTATCGCCCGTTCAGCGGGAGCGAATACGGTGGCGTTATCCTCCAAAGTGAGGGAGACTTTAGAGTCCCTTAAAGATGAAATACCGGGATCGGTAGACGTAGACATACTGTACGACAAGTCCGAGACCATACTGGAAGCCATCAATGATGTGAAGATCACCATACTTATAGCGCTTGTGCTGGTTGTTTTTGTTATCTTTCTTTTTTTAGGAAGGATAACAGATACCGTGATCCCTTCCATGGTTCTCCCGCTTACCATTTGCGCGACTTTTGCCGTAATGTTCGCGAGAAAATTCAGCTTAGACAATCTTTCGCTCATGGCGCTTACCCTTTCCGTGGGATTTCTCGTCGATGATGCCATAGTGGTCCTTGAAAACACCACAAGGCATATTGAGCTTGGGAAAAACCCGATAGCGGCTTCGTTGGACAGCATGAAGGAGATAACGGGGGCCGTGATATCAACGAGCGTGGCGCTGATCATAGTGTTTATTCCTTTGGTTTTTATGGGAGGCGTCGTCGGAAGGAATTTTAAAGAATTCGCCATGACCGTAATAATAGCCATAGTGTGTTCCACCGTTATGGCTTTGACGGTGACGCCTCTTATGTGTTCACGGATGCTTAAAAAGATCAAGGCTTCCAAGACCCGGTTCCAGGAGTTTGTTGACAGGCACATAGGCGCGATGATAAGCAATTACGCGGTGGCCCTGAAATGGGTGCTGTTGAGGCGCTACATATCTTTAATCGCCTGGGGAGTGTGTTTCGCGGGTACCCTTTGGTTTTTTTCGGTGCTGCCGAAGTCTTTTATGCCCGAGGGAGATTCAGGGGCTATACAGGGCGGTATCCTCATGCAGCAGGGGACAGGCAGCGAGGAGGCCCGGCGTTTCCAAGAACAGATAAACACCGCATTAAGGTCAAATCCTTATGTGGAAAAGATACTCTCTGTTACGGGAACGAACACCGGGGCGGATCAAAGCTCCGGCGTGCTTGTAGCGGTTCTAAGTAAGGGGAGAAGACCGTCTATACAGAAAATAACCCGGGAACTTTCTATGCGTCTTATGTCAATGCCGGCAGGGCTTGCGTTTATACAGCCCATACCTTCCTTGCAGCTGAGTACCGGCGGGGAAAGTACGGCGACCGGAAGCAGATATTCGTATGTCGTGACAGGAGAGAACGCCGACCAGGTTTATACCGCGGCGTATGCGTTACAGGATAATATGACGTCTCTACCCGGGTTTATCGATATCCAGAACAATGTAAAGCTTGATATGCCGCAGTTAAAGGTCAGGATCCTTCGTGACAGGGCTTCTACTCTTGGAGTGACGGCACAGGATATTGAAGAAGCGCTTCTTTTGTCTTATGCCGGAGGGAAAGTCACCACTTATAAGACCGATGTAGACCAATATGACGTTATTCTCGAACTTTTGAAGGAGTACCAGCGCTCACCCGACGACCTCGACCGGATATACGTGAGATCGTCGGTAACAGGAGAACTTATCCCTCTGGGCGCTTTGGCACAATGGGAAGAGACTGTCGGGCCACAGAATGTCCCTCATTCCAATCAACTGAATTCTGTTACGCTTTCGTTCAATCTATTGCCGGAGGTCCCTGTAGGAACGGCTACAAAGGCTTTGACCGACGCGGCCAAAAAGCTGCTTCCTCCCGGAATATCGGGCCAGTTCCAGGGCGAGGCCCAGGAGTTTGAGGAGGCTGTCAGCAGCCTTGCGGTACTTCTTGTATTGTCAATATTCCTGATGTATGTAGTCTTGGGCATACTTTACGAAAGCTATATACATCCCCTTACGGTACTTACTACTCTTCCTGTGGCCGCCTTCGGTGGCCTGGCCACTCTCCTTATTTTCAGGGCGTCACTTTCCCTGTACGCATATATCGGGATGTTCATGCTGCTGGGCATAGTGTCGAAGAACGGGATATTGATGGTGGATTTCGCCAAGCAGAGGATGGAAGAGGGAATGAATGGGTTTGACTCCATATACGAAGCCTGCCGGGAACGCTTCAGGCCTATTCTCATGACGGGCGCATCGACCATAGTCGGGGCGATACCCATAGCCATGGGGTTTGGGGCTGACGGATCGTCCAGGCAGCCGCTCGGCCTTATAATAGTGGGCGGGCTTCTTTTTGCTCAGGTGCTTACGCTGTTCGTTACCCCGGGCATATTCCTGTACATGCAGCAATTCCAGGAAAGATTTTTAGACAGGATCGATCTTGCCCGGTCATCCGCCGTTCCGGGGCATCCGGGAGACTGAGGGGTACAGCAAGATAAAGTGTAACACCGCAGGTATCCGCGCAAAACCCTCGGCGCTGATCGACATGGCGAACCCGGCGGCTGATAGCTTCTTGGCGTCTTCCTGGGCTTGTTTCGTGAAAACGAGCTTCCGGATCACTATGCGATTTTTGCGGAACATTTTTTGACTGAAGTCTTTAGGCCCTTGCGAATAGACTGGCGCATGCCGGGAATCGACAGGAGATATAGAGTTTCATTTATAGAACGCCAATCTTCTTCGCTTATCAAAACAGCGTCGTGCCTTTTCCCCGTGATCTGAACCGGCTGATGCGATTTTGCCACGCTATCCATTAAACTATAAAGCTTTGCTCGTGCCTGGCTGGCTGTAAGGCTAGTCATTTATATTACCTCCGAATAAAGCGTACCCGGGGATTTCCAATTGTTCAAATGCTATGTTTCGATCACTCGGGTTATAACCTCAGGTAATCGGAACCAGGGTTCCAGTGATGTTTCGCCTAACTGAACCTTTCTCTATGAGGAGAAAATTAGCGAGGTTGCTTTATAATCTTTTTGGCCTAAAGCAATCCCTGTGATTTCAAGACATTTTCTACGATTGCACGCGCATTTTGGCTCCACGGATCTTCCCCGCCGGTAATATTACAGGCGAACACATAAGTTTTTCCGCTACTCTCGACAAAACCGACAAACCATCCTAAAACCCATTTACCTTCAGAGTCCATTCCTGAACCCGTCTTGCCATAGAGCGTTCCTTTTTCAGTCTCAACCACTTTCATTATATCTTTGAGCATATTAATACTTTCTTCAGAAAACGGCAATTTTCCATCAAGCAACTTGTTTAACAGGGCAACCTGTTCATCCGCGCTGATCATGATCGGATGATCCTCCAAACGATCGAGCCAGAAAGAATCAATTCCTGCCGAAATGTCTTTTGTTCCATATTCGATTTCATCGATATATTTCTTCATTCTTTCAAATCCGATCTGACGAGCTAATATCTGATAAGCAGGCACCGCTGATACGCGAAAGGCCTCACGTATTGTCAGGTCCCTATTCCACTCATCGATATCACGATGAATACCATCCCATTGATACCAGGATATATCGGGCTCTTGAATGAAGCCAAGTTCTAATCCTATGAGAGTGTTGTAGATCTTAAATGTCGAACAGGGGGGTAAGCGGCGAGCGGCAAGAACAGGGTCCACATTGATAACATCGCCTGAAGACCGATCGTATATAACAAGCGCGGTGTCATGATCTTTCAAGAACGTCTTATCTATTTCTTGAGCATTGGAAAGCGCGGATAGAAGAAGGCAAAAGAAAAATATGAATAGTTTCACTAAACGTTCCTTGTTTTTCTTACGCTACCACAAATAAAAACTCCCTGCAGCTTATTCAGCCGCAGAGAGTTGTGTTATTTGGGGTGAGCGAC
>CAYMBK010000003.1:0-3284 GCA_964388645.1 uncultured Planctomycetia bacterium
TTCAGTTCAAATATGTAGGCATCAGGTAGCCTTTTATCATGGACCGCCAGCATATCTTCCGCCATTTATATACCTTGCCCCGGGGCATCTTGCGCTAAACCATACTCTCCGCGCGCTGCCTGGCCAAATGCCCGAAAGCCGGATGAAAAGGCCCCGCAAGATACTCTTCTCCTGAAATAAGCCCTTCTGAGGGATGAAGGCCGCATCGTATGACCTTAACTCCCTCCTTGCGGAAAAAATTAATAAGCCTGGCCGCGCGCTCCACCGCTTCTTCAGTTTCAAGAGGTACATATTCTTTCCTCTTCCACATTTTCGCTAATTCCGTGCCTTTCATAACGATAACGGGATATATCCTCACCTGGCCGGCGCCGAGATCCACGGCTGTTCTCGCCGTCAGGAACTCCTTATCATATGAACTTAAAGGCAGCCCCAGCATCAGCTGATGAACAAGTTCTAATCCGGCTGACTTTATCACACGTGACGCCTCAAAGACGTCTTCGGGGCTATGGCCCCTTAAGGAAGCTTCCAGGACGTCGGCGGCGACAGACTGCACGCCGAGCTCAATACAGTTGACATGATGAGACTTGAGCAGGCAAACCTTCTTCTCGTCTATAAGGTCCGGCCTGGTGGAAACCCTTATGCCGTGTACCCTCTTCTCTTCGATAAACCTTTTTACGGGAGCCAGCAATGTTCTCTGTTCTTCATCGGCTATCCCGGTAAAACTCCCGCCAAAAAACCCCACCTGCACATGAACGCCCGACGCGGGCATAGTGGAAAGATACGTATCTATGCGGGAAACTATATCTTCCGGAGAGATGATTTTCAGCCCGTCCTCGCCGGTTATACCCCGCTGATCGCAAAATACACATTTATGCGGGCATCCCCTGTGAGGTATAAAAAAGGGGATCGTAAAATGTTTCATCCCTCACTCCGTATAAAGTCCGATATTTTCAAACCTATATCGGCGCATGCCCTTGAAAGCGCCATCAGCGGAAGGCCGAGTATGTTAAAATATGATCCGCGGATATCATCGAAGATAAGGGCTCCCACTCCCTCTATGGAAAACCCTCCGGCCTTGTCATACGGCCCCAAAAGATCAAAATATCTTTCTATTTCTTCTTCACATATGTCTTTCACGAATATCTCGCTTTTATCCGAAACTGAGGCCTGCGCGCCGGAAACGGTGTCTATCACGCACAACCCCGTGTACACTTCTATACGGCTTCCGGAAAACCTCCTCAGCAATCTTTTCGCCTCAACAGCTCCTGCGGGCTTGCCTATAGCCTCGTCTCCGTGCGCGACAAGCGTATCAGCCCCTATAACCAGGGCTTCTCCGGCCTTAAGAGCCGCCGCTTCCGCTTTTTTCACGGCATTGTGAACGACGATATCTCTCACCGTCCATCCACCGTGGTGTTCTTCCGGGTAGCCGCTGAGCATCACCTCATGCGTGATACCGCACTCGTTGAGTATTCTCGACCTTCTTTCCGAAGCTGAAGCCAGAACTATTTTTCTCATAGATATTCGTAACCTCCCCGCTGTGCCGTTCAAACCACCATCCGCCTGTCGTTAAGCCCTATCTTCGCGATGAACTCTTCGAACGAAACGGCATCCTTAACTTCCCTATAAACATTCATAACGGCGTTAAGGTTCTTGTATCTCTTAAGATACCATGTAACGTGTTTGTACATCCTTTTAACCGCCAAAAATTTACCGTAATGGCGCTCTGAAAGCCTGAAATGCTCCAGCATGATAAGTTTGATCTCCTCCAAGCCGGGTTCCTCGCCCGGAACTCCGCCCTCAAGGACTTTGTTAATGCCGTCGAATATCCACGGCCTGCCGAGCGTACCCCTCGCCGCGAAAACTCCATCGCACCCGGTATCTTCCATAACCTTTTTGGCATCCATTTCCGAGAAAATATTGCCGCTCGCGAATACCGGTATTTTTACCGCCTGCTTCACTTGCCGGGTAGGCTCATGGGATATCGATCCGCCCCTGTACATCTGTTCCCTTGTGCGCGGATGAACGCAAATGGCGCTGGCCCCTTCAGATTCGGCTATTTTGGCAACTTCAAGATAATTAACGCTCTGTTCATCCCACCCCAGCCTTATTTTGACCGTAACCTGAACTTCCAGTTTCGAGGTCAGAGAACCCAGTATCCGTCCGAGTTTCAGCGGATGCTTGAGTAAAGCCGCCCCCTTGCCCCCCTTTATCACTTTTCTCGCCGGACACCCCGCGTTAACGTCTATCACCCGGAACCCCCTGTCCTGGCATACCAAAGCGGCATCAAGCAATCTTTTTTCGTCCGCGCCGACTATCTGAGCTCCCAGAGGTGAATCTCCATCGGCCATATCAAGATATTTCATGGTTTTGATATTCCTATAAGCGATACCGTTGACATCGACCATTTCAGTGAAAGCGAACCGGCAGCCGTATTTCCTGCATATAAGCCTGAAAGGAATATCCGTAACCCCCGCCATAGGAGAGAGCACAGCCGCGGCGGCCAGCATACCATCAACACCGTTGTTCAAATTTTGCATAACACCCGGGTTTTGCCGCTTACCGGCCGGCAACAAGCCGCGATATCCTGCCGTCATCGCCTACAACCCCAGCTCCTTTTTGTATTCTCTGTTTATCCGGTCCCTTTCCGCCCGGGACATCCGCTTGTCCGTATCTTTTGGGGCGGATTTTGCAAAGCCCCTTTTCCCGGCTCCTTTCTTTCCGGCTATATCTTCCGGTTTTATCAGAGAAGCCCCGTATCCCCGGGAATTATTCCTTACATAGTTATCATTGGAAGCCACTACCACCCTGACCCCCGCTACGGATGAGTATTGCCTCACCGTCTCTATTATTTTCTCATCTCCGTCTCCGGTACGCGAAAAAGCTTGCCGGGTGCCGGCATTGAGGTACAACTTCTCAAGGTGCCTGTACTTGTCCTGCCCGTCGAAAACCACACAGAAATCGTTGATGTATCCGCTTGAGCGGACATACTCGCTTGTGAGCATAATTATCCTGCTCCTCGCGGAAAGCAGGTTTTCCCCAAGAAGCTCTTTTGTCTCCGAAATGGCGTTTATGGCATTGTACCCGTCAACTATCAGTATGGTCTTCATATGAGAATAATAATATCACATCACGCCGTCAAATCAAAGCAGCGGATATTGGGGTCAAGTCTTAACTTTCAACTTATCGCCAGTCAGCGGCCAGACGGATATTGGGGTCAAGTCTTAACTTTCAACTTATCGCCAGTCAGTGGTCACCTATGGAGATAAAGGTCAAGCGTAGACATA
>CAYMBK010000004.1:0-4314 GCA_964388645.1 uncultured Planctomycetia bacterium
GGTCTGGCCATTGACTTGCTGCGGCGATGGGGTCTGGCCATTGACTTGCTGCGGCGATGGGGTCTGGCCACTGACTTGTGACAGATAGCGGTGTAGTGGCCTGACCACTGACTTGCGATAAGTTAAAAGTTAAGACTTGACCCCGATATTCTTTGTTGTAAAATAGCCGCATGAACACAAGACCCTTCTTCTCCGTGATAATACCCACTTACAACAGAAAAACTTTCGTCGAAAAGGCCGTACTTTCGGTGCTAAGCCAGACATGGCGGGAGTTTGAGCTCATCGTCGTGGATGACGGCTCGACTGACGAAACAGAAAGATCTATCCGCCGGATAAATGACGAACGGATAAGATTTTTCAGGCAAGAGCACCTCGGCGTTTCATCCGCCCGTAACACCGGGATAAATAACGCAACCGGTGATTTTGCGGCATTTCTGGATTCCGACGACCTTTGGGTAAGCGAAAAACTTGAAAGAACGGCTTTCCACATAGATCTTTTTCCGGACATAAACATATTCCATACGGAAGAGATCTGGTTTCGCCGCGGAGAACTATTGCGTCAGAAGAAAAAACACGCCAAACCATCAGGATGGGTATTCGAAAATGCCCTGCCTCTCTGCTGCATAGGCATGTCTACCGCCGTAGTCAAAATGGAAGTTTTCGACAGAATAGGCCTTTTTGACGAAACTTTCGAAGCTTGCGAAGATTATGACCTCTGGCTTAGAGCTGCCGGCTTGTACGAGGTCAAGCTCATCCCCGAAGCGCTTACCGTTAAACACGGCGGACGAAAAGACCAGCTTTCATCTAAAGTATGGGGTCTCGACCGTTTCAGGATAAAAACGCTGGAAAAGATCCTGAGATCCGGAGCTCTATCCGGGAAAAACCGATGCTTAGCCCTCAGCGAGCTCGAGAAAAAATGCGAAATATACGCTGCCGGCAGCGAAAAAAGAGCAAGGCAGGATGACGCCGAATACTACCGCAAACTCTCCCGGGAATTCAAATAACCTCCAAACAACCTCATGTCGTCCTTGAATGCCTTAATCGCGCGCCTCTAAATACCACTTATCTTTTTTCTTCCGGGTATCAGCCTTTACCCGCGCTGCCGAGAACGTTAACGTTCTTGTGCTTGTACATTTTAACAAGCTCATCACGCGCCGGCCCAAGATACTTTCTGGGGTCGAACTCCTGGGGTTTAGTCGCGAGAACTTCGCGTATTTTGGCCGTCATGGCAAGCCGGCCGTCAGAATCAATATTGATCTTGCATACCGAAGAAGCGGCCGCTTTTCTGAGCTGGTCTTCGGGAACGCCCACCGCGTTTTCCATCGCCCCGCCGTATTTATTTATCATTTCCACATACTCCGGCATTACCGAACTCGCGCCGTGAAGGACTATGGGAAACCCGGGCAGCCGTCGTTCCACCTCTTCCAGTATGTCAAACCTTAACGGCGGTACTTCTTCCCCCGGTTTAAGCTTGAATTTATAAGCCCCGTGAGAAGTGCCTATGGAGATAGCGAGAGAATCCACCCCGGTTTTGGCTACGAATTCCTCGACTTCTTCGGGCTTGGTGTAGTGGGTTACCTCATGGCTGACATCGTCTTCTATCCCAGCGAGAACCCCCAGTTCGCCTTCGACGGAAACACCGTGCGCATGGGCATATTCCACAACTTTTTTCGTAAGCGCGATATTATCCTCGAATGAATGCGCCGAACCGTCTATCATTACGGAAGAAAACCCCGTTTCTATACATGAGACACAAAGCTCGAACGTATCGCCATGGTCGAGATGAAGCGCTACAGGAATAGCCGAACCGGCCTCATTCACAAGATCCATAGCCCCGTGGGCCAGGTGCCTTAACAGCGTCTGGTTGGCGTATTTACGCGCCCCAGAAGAAACCTGCAATATAACAGGCGACGAGGTTTCTATGCACGCGGCCATTATGGCCTGGAGCTGTTCTAGATTATTGAAATTATATCCTGGAACGGCGTACTTGCCATCCACGGCCTTGACATACATATCCTTTGTGGGCGTAAGCCCCAATTCCTTGTAACTGTGCATATCTCTTATCCTCCCTTTTACTTTGTTTTGTTTTCAACCTTTAAAATTCCGCGCGCCTATTCTATTTGTTTTCGGCATATAAAACAAGGTCAAAATAAAAAACCCCGCGGCATAGGCCTACCCGCGCGAAGCTGTGGCCATCATTACGCCAAAGTCCTCAAGCAGTGCCTGCAGATCCTCTTCATGCTCGACCTCATCCTGAAGTATCTGCACGATCATATTGTATGTAACCGGGTCTTTGTCTTTGGTTATCCCGAGCATTTTATTGTAGGTTGATATGGCACATTGCTCGCCTTTTATATTCTGCTCGAGAACCGGCTTAACGAAGGGGTCCTCGGGCGCGTCATACCCGCAGTTGGTGAGCTTATACCAGTCTTCCGGCCTTATGGGAGGAGTGCCGCCAAGCTGTATTATCCTGGTAGTCAACATCTCGGAATGCCTTAATTCGTCGGCTGAATGCTGTACAAGTTCGGCTATTACCGCCTCTTTCATCGGGCCTTTCACGATCTTCGACCCTATCCAGTATTGATAATAAGCCAGCCATTCGTCTGAAAAAGCTTTGTTCAGAAGAGTGATAAGTTCGTTGATGTCGATACCTATTATGGATTGCCCTTTTGTCCCCATAAACAACCTCCTTTGTTTGTCCGTAGAACCCCACAAAAACCATCTCCATGCGCGAAACATTATACCACACGATATTCGCAATCACAACATTGGGGTCAAGTCTTAACTTTTAACTTATCGCAAGTCAGTGGTCAGGCCCCTACACCGCTGTTTGTCACAAGTCAGTGACCAGACCCCATCACCAGTCAGCGGCCAGACCCCATCACAAGTCAGTTGTCAGGCCCCGGTGCCGCTTTTTCTCAACGAATGTCCCGGGCCTTTGCCTATTTTCCTGCCGAGCGCGGATATTCGCGCCCGGACACAGGCCGAACATTCCTCCGCGCTTTCGTCTACACAAGGTTTCCCGGGATAAAGAAGATAATGTTTTCTGTATTTCCCCGGAGTAGCATTGGGCATAAAAACATTACACCCTCTGGAGAGCAGCAAATTCCGCCCTTCGGGGTCTATTGCGTCAAAAGCCGTCGTTGACGGAATATGCGCCGTCTTGTTCAAGAGTCGGAGTATGGCAACCGTCTTGAAAAAAACTTCCTTTTCGAAAGGGTTTAGGTCATGGGCGAATTCCGTTTCTCCATGAGGGATAAATGGCCCCACACCTATCATGTCAAGGGACAGCTCGGTGCAAAAAACAATATCCCCGGCAAGCTGTCTGATGTTCTCTCCCGGAAGCCCTATCAGGAAACCCGACCCGGTCTGCACGCCGAGATCTTTAAGGTCCGCAAGGCACCGCAGCCTTTCCGCGAGATCAGAGTCTTCATGACACAGTTTATACAGCCCTTCATCCGATGTCTCGAACCGTAGAAGATATCTGTCCATTCCGGAGTCTTTCCATAAAGCGAAGGTTTCCCGGTCTCTTTCTCCGAGAGACAGCGTAACGGCAAGAGAGGTCTCATGTTTAATCTTCTTTATAAGTTCCGCCATCACTTCTTTGGTATACCAAAGATCCTCCCCCGACTGCAATACCACGGTCGTCTGGCCCCGACGCTCCATCCCCCTGCAAACTTCCAATATCTCCTCATCTTTCATGCGGTATCTTTTTACGCCCGCATTGCCCGCTCGTATGCCGCAATAAGAACAATTTTTACAGCAGTAGTTGGAGAACTCCACTATTCCCCTTAGATAAACGTCATCACCCATATATTCCCGGCGAAGACGGTCGGCCTTATCATAAAGCTCCACAAGGTCATCACCTTCCGCGTTAAGCAAAAACTCCACGTCATCTTCTGTAACGGCCACATTCCGGTCTATTCTGTCAAAAACATCTTTTATATTCATCGTCACCGCTGCCCCAGTTTGAACGCACGCATCTTCATACCAAAAACCTGACGATATCCTTTTTCGAAGGCACCCCGACCAGTGTCCTCCGCCAGACGCGGGAGGCACCCTTCCCAATATTCATTTCTATCTCATCGCCGACAGACGCGTCGCTATATGCCGCTACTATGGAAGCTGCCAGTTTTTCGGTATCCTCTCCGCTCTTCCCTGAAAGCACACCGACGGGTCCCGGGACCTCCACGGTCATAAAACACGTCCCGTCGGAAGACACCCCGCCCAAAAGCTTTTCGTTCTCTTTCTCGTCCCTTCCTATCACGAATTTTGCCCCATTAGGCAGCCTGAAATGTCTTCCCATCCTTAATG
>CAYMBK010000005.1:0-2722 GCA_964388645.1 uncultured Planctomycetia bacterium
TACTGTGACGGCAGCGCGTTCAGCGGGACTGTTTTAAAAGGGGCTTCTTTACGTGACCAGCTTGCCGTTGGAATAGACAGGGCCATGGAAAGAGGCGTAAAAAAGCACATAGCTTATTTTCAGGATTCGACCCCCACAAATGTTTCGCCGGACAAATTAAAAAGAACATGTGACGTTATACGCGAGTTCCCTTCTATCGTGGCGCTGAGCATCTCGACCCGACCCGATTGTATCGATGACGAGAAATTAGATGTTATTGCCGGGTACCTCCGGGATTACGATGTTTGGATGGAATATGGCCTTCAAACGGCGAATAACAGGACGCTTGATATGATGAGAAGGGGGCATACTTATGAACAGGCGGAGGATGCGGTGAAAAAAACCTTCCGCAAAGGCATTAAAGCGGCTGTTCATGTTATTCTCGGGCTTCCCGGCGAGACAAAAGAGGATATGCTAAAGACCGCCGCGAAGATATCCGCTCTTCCGCTTTGGGGAGTGAAACTGCATGTCCTGCATGTTCTCAGGGGAACGGGGTTAGAGCGGCTTTACCATGAAAATAAGGTGCGGCTTTTTACCATGGAGGGATATGCCGAGGCGGTTTGCGATTTTCTTGAACATATACCTGAAGAGATGGTCGTTCTCAGGCTGGTCTCTGACGCTAGGGAAGAGAACCTGATAGCTCCTCGGTGGATAAATGACAAGCTAAAAGCGATAAACATGATAGAGAGGGAGTTCGCTCTGCGGAGAACAAAACAGGGCTTTTTCAGTGAGACCGTAACGCCGAGGAAGTGATATCATTGACATTACTGGCTGCAGTTTTTATTTCAAGAAATATGGAACTTGTGCTAATATGATGTTGTCAAAAAGTACGGCGGGAGAGGAAAACATATCGGAAAAATACACGGGAGGTTTTATATGAAAACAGGAATACTTGCGGCGCTTATTGTTTTGTCGATATTGGTGGTTTTTTCACCGGGGCTTTCAATGGCCAATTCCAGGTCCTCTGATATATTAAGGCAGGGGCTTTTAGGGGCCGGATCGGGAGCTGTCGGCGGGGCCGCTTCGGGATCCAAGGGCGGGGACATATGGAAAGGCGCTCTTGCCGGAGCGGGTGTCAATATCGTGGGAGGAGCCCTTCTTGACTCTTTCAGCGGGGAACAGGTTAGCAACACTCAGAGGGTAGACCAGTCCACTTCCAGGGACGCGTATTCCCAGGGATATCAGGACGGATATCAGAACGGATATAAAGCCGGGTATACTCAGGGTTACAGGGACGGCCTGAGAGAGGGCACGATCGGAAGATAAAACGGGGAGAATAGGATGACTATTATGAGATCGTCCGCGAAGGTCTTCTTAACTTTCGCGGTGTTAATCGCGCTTTCGGAGGTAGCTGTTTTCGCTAACTCGAATTCTTCTGATATCCTAAAGCAGGGGCTTTTAGGTGCCGGATCGGGAGCTGTGGGCGGAGCCGCGTCGGGTGCCAGAGGCGGGGATCTATGGAAAGGTGCTCTTGCCGGAGCCGGAGTGAATATTGTAGGGGGAGCCCTTCTAGACTCCATTAGCGGACAGAAGGTGGAGGATACAAGGACAGTGGATAATATGAATTCCCAGACAGCCTATTCCGAAGGATATCAGGCGGGGTATGCCAATTCCTATAAAGCGGGATATACCGAGGGATACAGGGACGGGCTTCAGGAAACTCACGAAGCGTATTGATCGTTCACGGCAGAAAGAGGACCGGGGGGCTTTTATCGTTGAAAGGCCCCCCTGTTTTTTGTTTTTTTATTGAGGAGATGATACGATGTCAGATATAGAACGGCTGAACATAGATTCGTTGGCTTACGGCGGCCGGGGAGTTTCACGTACGGGAGGGAAAGTATGTTTTGTCCGGGGCGCTCTTCCGGGAGAGGAGGTCACGGCTCGCGTAACGAAGAATACGGCGAGTTATTCTGAAGCTTTCGTGCTGGATGTACTTAAGAGCTCTCCTGAGAGGACGATCCCGCCATGCCCTTATTTCGGGTCATGCGGCGGCTGCCAGCTTCAGCATCTGACTTACGAGAAAGAGCTTTTTTACAAGAGAAAACAAGTAGAGGAATTGTTCACGCGTATAGCGGGGATGGACCTTGGAGAGAGATTAGACGAGATCACCGCGTCGTCAGAAGCCTACGGTTACCGTTCCAGCGTGACTTTGCATAAGGGTGAAAAAGGCTACGGGTATTACCGCGAAGCAAGCCATGATATAGTGAATATTGAACGCTGTCTTGTGGCCGTACCCTCTATAGGCGATGATATACGGGGACTTACCGAAGACGGGCAAGGGAAGGAGATAACTTTAAAGTCCGACCATAACGGCAGGGTGTGGTCTTCCTGCAGGGCGGGAGAGAGGTTTTTTCTCGACAGGTACAGGGGCAAGGACCTGTATTTATCGCCGAAGGCTTTTTCCCAATGTAACAGGCAGATAGCCGAAGAAGTTGCCGTTACTCTTGAATCGTGGATCTTGCCCGAAAGCGCCAAAGCGGCGTTTTTTGATATATACTGCGGAGCCGGGTTCTTTAGTTTTACCGTAGCAGGGGACTTCGCCGCGCGCGTCGGTGCCGATGAGAATAGGATATCAATAGACTGCGCGAAGAACACCGTAAAAATGAGAGGCCTTAAAGATATAAAGTTTTACAGGCAGGATGTGGAAAAAGGTTTTTTTGATCTTTTCTCCAGAGAGAAAAAA
>CAYMBK010000006.1:0-2965 GCA_964388645.1 uncultured Planctomycetia bacterium
CCACCCTTCCGGCGGCTCGTTCCCGGGCACTAGCTTTGAGACCTTATTCATGAACCCTGTTATCTCTTTCTTCACCGCTGAAAGATCGGGTTCCGGAACGTCTTCCAGAACAGGCGTCACATCGGAATATTCAGACCTTTTTACAAAAACATCTTTCAGCCAGTAAGGATCTATCCCCCGGGATATCAGCCATTCAAGCCTTCCGGTGCCTTTCAGAGCCTCTTTTTCGAGGTATTCGTTCCAGGAGGCCTCGGCGCAGACGATATTATCTTCTTCCTGCAGCTCCTGAAAAGCCGGGTCAACCCCGGCTTCCACGGAACGTTCCCGCAAAAGTTTTCCGCAAAAAGAATGTATGGTCCCCAAAAAAGCCCTGTCGAAATGTAAAAGCGCGGACTTCATCCTTTCTTTCTCGCTAAGCGAAACCTCCGGAGAATCCAATAATGTCTCCAGCCTGATCTGGAACCTTTCTCTCAGCTCAGCCGCCGCTTTGCGAGTGAAAGTTATCGCGGCTATATTCTCTATCTTAGACGATCCCGAACGCACAAGCGCGGCCATGCGCTCGACAAGGCTGTGTGTTTTTCCTGATCCCGCTCCGGCCTCGACAAAAAAATTCTTGTCGAGCTCGGAATGTATCTTTATCCTGCTGGCATTGTCTGGAGGAAAAATATTATTCATAACTTTTCAATTTCTCCAAAAGTTCCATGACGGGATGATCCTCCGAACGTTTTTTTGAGGAACGTTTTTTGTCGTTCTCCCCGCCGCAAATAGAGATGTATTCGCAGAAAGAACACTGGTCCCCGGACAACATGATGAAACCTCCAAGAGCTATAATGTCGAACAATACTCCCAGGGCTTCCTGCCACAAGGGCTTGAAAGACGGATCTCTCCAAAAAATAACCCCCTTGCCTTCGGCAGAAGCTTTTTCCGAAGCGAGTATGTACCCCGAACGCTTCACGACCGGACATTCATCCTCTTTGCTCT
The DNA here is from genome assembly GCA_964388645.1 of uncultured Planctomycetia bacterium. GTDB lineage: Bacteria > Omnitrophota > Gorgyraeia > Tantalellales > Tantalellaceae > SLID01. Next base: position 982 of record CAYMBK010000006.1, read on the forward strand.
CCTTAAGAATAGCCTCAGCGGCCGCGGCGTAAAGAACATGCTGGAGCTGTTCCCCTTTTGCCAAATACTGGCGCCTTTTATATTTGTACGCGCTGCCCGTCTTATAATCCCAAACGTGATATTCGTGGCCGGAAACCTTATCCAGTCGGTCAATTATGCCTCGTAAGAAAAAATACGATCCTCCTGCCAGCGGTATCTTGACTGGCGGCCTTTTGTTCGTCCCGAATTCAAGTTCTTCGTGTATTGGCAACGTCCCAAGCTTTCTGTTTGTCCGAAGAAAGACCTCCAGGTCTTCCCGCATACCGGAAAGCTCCCAAGAATACACCATGTCGTTAGGCGGCGGGATATCTTCCTTGTATTTTTCGGTCGTATAAATCAAGAGCTTCTCCGCAAGTGACCTTTCCTCGCTCTCGCTGAGAGAGCCGCCTCTCTTTCTGGCTTCCATGGTGAAATTCTCGAAAACTTCGTGGAGCAAACTTCCTTTTTGCATCGGATCAAGCCACGATGTAACGTTCTTTGACGTTTCTACGGGGTTTTCCACGCCAAGAACATTGCAAAGGAAATATTTAAAAGGACACGCCGCCGCTTTCTCAAGCTTCGAACATGAAAGCACAAGGTTCTCCGACCTTCGCGGGTCGAGTTCCGATCCGCATTTTCCGATATTACCGTCATACTCGGTGAAATCAGAACTTTCTCTCGCTTGTTCGGCTTCCATCCCTCCGGCCAACCAGGGATAGATGTTCCTCACCGCTTCTGTGCCGTCCTTTAGCCCGCCCTTGTAGGCCAGCAGTCTGATCCACCTTTCCGTATCGTCAAGCACCGGCCGGGCTTCTGCCTCTAAACATTCTCCAGTGGTATTTTCATCGGGATCCGGCGAAAGCTTGACGCTGCCGGTTTGGCCCCGGGAAGGCTGCTCTTCCCCTTTTTCTCCGGCACTATTTGAGGATGAGTGGATAAAACCCATAAGATCTTCATAATCCGATCCGGCAAGAGATGTCTTCATCCTGAAAAGCTGCAGCATAAGGGGGGAAGGAAAAACGTTCCTTTCTTCCTTTATATCATACATCGAAAAACTTGCTGTTAATTTTCCTCTGATGCCGCTGAGAAGGGATGCCATATCGTAAATATTCTTCCTGGTCGCGTCAGAAGATACTTCAAGGTCCCGGCTTATCCGTTCCCTTTCCGAATCGAGCAATACGGGATCTTCGGATCTCCGCCCGGGGAATTTAATTTCGTCAAGGCCCACAAGAAATGTGTACGGCCGAGCGCTTCTTGCCCCGTGCTTATAATGCGATACATGAAGACAGCCGGGCCTGGGCACGGAAGCGCCGACGTTTATGGTGGAAAAAGTACCTAGAAGCTTATCGGCCGCTTCGGCAAGAAGTATCCTGCCCCTGCCCAATTCACCTATTGTCGAACACCTCTTCACCGCTTCCTCCGCAAAATCCACATCGTTCGGCGAGCGCGCCACGGCGTATTTCTCAAGAAAAGACGCGATACCCGAACATACCTCCCCCAGAACAACCCTCCCGTCCTCCCCGGGTAAGGGTATAAGAGACAAAAGTTCCGAGCATATCTTTCTCAGAAAACGTACATCCTCTGCCATCTTTGTGAAGGCTTCGGCATTGTCCGCTTCTTCGTCCCGCGAAGGATCTCCGGCTTTCCTTAATAATTCACTCTCCTTTTTGCGAAGCACTTTTTCGTACCTCTGCCTTGTCCACCCTACACCGGAAACCTTTAAAATATGCCCCAAGGACGTAAGATCAAAAGCCTCGTCACTTTTAAGCTCCGCCGGCTTCATATCTCCCGAAGCAAAGACCCTTCTTAAGTATAATTCTAAAAAATCGTTTTTTATCCAATTAAGAAACCCTGCCACCGCCCTGAACGGACGTGTGCTCGAAGCCGGGACCCCTTCGGAAAAAGTTACCGATGTCCCTATCTTTTCCGAGAAAAGCATTATCTCCCTTCTGTAATCCACTCTGTC
>CAYMBK010000007.1:0-2544 GCA_964388645.1 uncultured Planctomycetia bacterium
CCCCGCGCGGATGCTCCGGCTTTACCCGTATGATCAGGGGGGGGGGCATAAAAACACGATAGGGTTTCATGATGCTATCTGAAAGTGCCCGAAATATACTACATTACCAGTCGGGAAAAGGCATGGCGAATTTCGGCATGATGTTGTATCCTATTCCCAATACTCAATACTCAATGTTCCATACAAAGAGGAGTCCAGATGATCGATCTTCATACCCATTCGCTTCTTTCGGACGGCGTTCTTGTTCCCAGCGAACTGGCCAGGCGGGCGGAAGTCGCCGGTTACAAGGTAATAGCTATCACCGACCATGTTGACTATTCCAATGTAGACCTTGTCATTCCCGGGCTTGTAAAGGCGGCCAAAATACTTAACGCCTACTGGGATATAAATGTGATCCCGGGGGTAGAAATAACGCATGTTCCGCTCGAGGTTTTCGGAAAGATCGTAAGGTACGCGAGGAAAAAGGGAGCAAAGATCGTGGTGGCGCATGGGGAGTCTCCGGTAGAGCCCGTTCTTTGCGGGACCAACAGGGAGGCTATACTTGCCGGTGTGGATATACTCGCGCATCCCGGGGAAATAAGAGAAGAGGACGCGAGGCTTGCTCAAGAAAAAGGGGTATGCCTTGAGATCACCGCCCGGAGCGGACATAATAAGACCAATAAACATGTTTTTGATATGGCGCGAAAGACCGGGGCCAAAATGGTCCTTAACACCGATGGGCACGCTCCCGATGATCTTCTGACCCAAGACAAGATAAGGAAGATATTGGGAGACTTGACCGGTTCGGATGAGGTCAAGGATCAGATCATCAGAAATTCAGAAGAGCTTGTAACTCGGATATTAAACCAATAGTAGTAAGCCCGCGTTCGTCCCTTCAACGCTCTGTAAAGCCATGAACTTTTCATTAAACTAACAACAAAAATTTCTTGTTCACGCTATTGACACGATCGAAAAGCATGCTATACTTTCATAAAATGTCTAACCGGGCGTTTGGAAATGCCCGCCCGGTGTTTTGTTCTGACGCGAAAGCTCTTTAATATTTTTGAACCGTAAAGCATGTACCGCCATGACAGTTTCAAATCCGGCAAAAAAGGGGGGATGAAATAATAAACGGGATACGTTTATGCCAGGAGCTGTCAATCTTTGGGCGATACTTATATAGACAAAAAAAGGGCGGGAATACCGCTCTTTAGCCATAATAAATAACGTAATATTTACCTTTTAAAGGAGGTAAAATGAAATTTGTAAAGATCATATGCGTTGTGGCGCTCGTATTCGCCTTCTCGGCGGTTGCGTATGCCGAAACGCAGAGCGTGAAAGTCAGCGGCGACATAACCGCTAGGGCTTTTATGAGAGACAACATGGACCTCAACAAGCACGACAGCACTTCCGGTACGGATGCTTCCAACAACACGCAGTCGTTCCTCATGAGCACCGCGGAAGTTCAGATCGATGCGGACCTCACGGATAACGTGTCGGGTGTGATAAGACTCGTTAACCAGAGGGCATGGGGCGACCAGAACTACACTTATGGGAACGATCCCGAGATCAACAACACGGATAACGCTAACATCAACGCCTTTAACGTAGGCGTGGACCTTGCGTATATCGAACTCAAAGAGTTCCTTTACAGCCCGCTGACGCTCAAGATAGGTCGCCAGGATCTCTGGTTCGGGAGAGGGTTCATAGTAGGTAACAGCCTTATGGATCCCCAGGGCAACCTGCCCGCGCCGGAATACACGGCCATATCCTCATTTGACGCCATAAGGGCGACTTTTGACTATGATCCGTGGACAGTAGACCTCGTTTACGCGAAGATAGCAGAAAGAGCCATGAGGGCCGATGACGACATCAACCTTATGGGTATCAACGTGGGTTATGTGTTTGACGAGTACAACGCGGAAATGGAAGGTTATTACTGGTTAAAACAGGACAGGAACCCGGGTTCATCCAGGGTAGTCGGAACGCAGACCGCTTCCTGGAACTCTACCGGAACAGTCGGCAGTGACGTAAACACCATAGGTTTAAGGGGAAGTTTTGACCCGATAGAGGACTGGACGGTGGCTCTTGAAGGCGCGATGCAGTTTGGCCAGTACATCGGAGCCAACAGCCAGCTGAACAGGAGAGCCAGATTTGCCTATGCTATAGACGCGATGGTAGAGACACGTTATTTCCAGGACCAGTACGCGTGGAAGCCGGTTTTCAGCGTTGAATACATACTGTATTCGGGCGAGGGCGACCAGGGCAATATCGACGCCACCACACATGGCAGCTACAACGGATGGGATCCGATGTACCGCGGCAAGTTCGACACAGCTATTCGTGAGTTCCAGGGGACTTTCTACGGCACCACACAGGGCATGACCCCGGGCACTACGAACCAGCATCAGGTTCTTATGAGAGGTACTATAGAACCCATGGACGATGTTACTATCGAAGGTACTTACGCTCTTTTCTGGCTGTACTCGGAATTCGCCAGGGACCAGGTAAATACCAACACCAATAAGAACATGTTCGTCGGACAGGAAATAGACGTAAACGTTA
>CAYMBK010000008.1:0-6698 GCA_964388645.1 uncultured Planctomycetia bacterium
ATTAAGCGCGGACGTCGAGGATCCGCAGCTTATTATAATATCGGCATATGTTCCCAGGGCCCTTTCGCAGCTTTCCCCATCAAGCGCCCATCTTAAAAGTCCGGGTTTTCCCTGGCAGCGCCTTCCAAAAAACGGAGCGGCCGCTTTGAAAACCGCCTTGCGGAACCTGCTATAGAAACGTACTCTTATAACTTCCAAAAGAATATTCGCCGGATCGCGGCCCTCTTCGCGCCTGTATTTTTTTATCTCGTTGACCACGGCCATAGACTGTTTGAAGTGGCCTTTCTTACCGTCATCCAGCACTATTATTTTTCTCACGGGGTTCATCTTCCATTTCTTGTGCATCCAGAACCACTGTTCGGGATCCTGCCTGACATGTTTTTCCAGAAGACGGTTATACTTCTCCATATGCGGTATGATATCCTCGTTCTCCCGTATGGAAATGATCTCTTCAAGTACAAGCTCGTGATACGGCCCCTTCTTGCGGTGTATAAAGGCGGGAAGTATCATCGCGCCGTCTTTTTGCGCCAGACGATAAGGGCCTACGGCGGTGGAAGCCGGGCGGCCGAAAAGCTCCAGCAGCTCTCCGTTAACTCCGGCGTTCTGATCGGCCAAAAGACCTACGCTTTTCCCCTGCCGCAGAACCTTTATCAGGCGTTTTATATCCGCCCCCTTACGCACCACAACGCTTCCCTTGGACTCGCGCAGCTTATTAAAAAGCTCGTTGAGCCGTTTCATTTTCTGGTCTCGGGCTAATATATACAGAGGAAAACCCTTTACAGCGCTGGTCACAAGGCTGAGCTCCCAATTTCCGAAATGCGCCGAGACAAGTATCATCCCACGCGGGTTTTTAGACGCCTCTTGCACCCTTTCGAAGTTCTTTACAGAAATATATTTCTCTACATATTTCGCGTCGACCTTGGTCATTGAGATAAGCTCCGCGAAGGTCTGAGCCGCGTGCGTGTACACGCCCCTTGCTATTTGTCTTATCTGCTCAGGGGTTTTCTCACGGCAGAAAGCGGCTCTAATGTTAGCGTAGGTTACCTGCTTTCTTTTCCCGCTGAACATGTAGAAAATACCGCTCAGCGCTCTTCCAAACCAGAGGTTGAACCGCATCGGCATAACGTGCATTATCCTGTTAACGGCCAGAACGGCCAAGGACGCTATCAAGTCCAGCAATTAACTTCTCCTTCCCTTCGGTGACATCTATTTCTATTCTCAAAGCAACTACTCTATCCGACAAAGCCGACATGTCAAGGTCAGTCATCTTAACAATATCTTTCGATGTTGTCACTATCACCGGTCTTTCCGCCCCGAGATCCCAGGAAGCTATTTCATTAATATCTTCCTGCCGGTATCTGTAATGGTCGGGGTAAAAATATTTTTTTCTTATTTCTCCGCCAAGGCTTTTTACCATGGTCTCAAAATGATACGGATCGGCTATCCCGCTAACAAGTACTATCGCTCGCCCTTTCACGTGCTCAAGGCTGTAAAGGCGTCCATCGACGCCCTTAAAAGAAACGGGAGAATGCTTCGCCACAACAACGGGTTTTCCGGGAACAAAAATGTCCGCGTATCTTTTCGCTTCCTTTACCTTCTCGGGACTCAGGTTATCTGTCTTCGTTATTATCACAAGATCCGCTCTCATCCCGGCTTCGGGAGGTTCTCGCAACATACCCGACGGGAAGATCCGGTCTTTCACCGGAGAATTTTTTCCGTCGACAAGAAGGATATCCAGGTCCCTTTTAAGCCTTCTGTGCTGGAACCCGTCGTCCAGAACCACAACATCGCGCCCTTCCGCTACGGCCCTCAAAGCGCTTTTTAAGCGATCCTGGCCGGTATAGACCGGCACTTCCGGAAGTTCCTCGGACAGCATTCTGCACTCATCGTTACCATACCCCCTGGTTATTATCGCGGGCTTCCTCCCGGATGACAAAAAATGGGACGCGATGAGCACGGTTACGGGTGTTTTGCCGGTACCTCCCAGGGTAAGGTTGCCGACGCTTACCACGGCAACGGGAACCGCGTACACACGGCGAATACCCGAGCTATAAGCTACCCCCACCAGCTTTATTCCGAGGGCATACCCGAAAGAGATCAGCTTTAATATGCCGCGAAGGATCCGCGCGGCTGCCCCGCGGCCCGAACCCGACATCACAGACTTTATGTACAAACCGAACACTTTATATCCTCCGCATCAGGATCTTCCACGGCCCAGGCATACCTCGATCGCCTCTACCGTCTTTTTGAGAGCCCCGGAATTTTTTTCTATTACGGCTCGCGAACTCTCCTCCATCTCCCGGCGTTTTTCATCGTCGCGTAAGATCTCCCCGATAACCTCTCCCATCCTATCGGCGCTCTCAACTGTTATCGCCGCGCCGCTTTCAACAAAATCACGGGCCACTTCCCTGAAATTCGTCATATTCGGACCGAAAATAAAAGCCTTACCCCACTTGGCGGCCTCGATGGGGTTCTGGCCGCCTCTTTTCGCCAGGCTTCCTCCGATAAAAACCACAGATGCCATGCTGTAAAGATCCTTCAGGTGGCCTATGGTATCCACCACCATGACATCAGCGCTCTGCGCATCAGGGGCTTGCCCGCCGGCAATATCCGAAAAAAAACAACACTTCAATCCGGCTTTTTCGACATATATCCTTATAGCGTCCTTCCTTTCGACATGCCTGGGAGCTATGACGAGTTTCACCCGGAGCCCCGAAAACGACAACTTCACGAACTCGTCTATAAGTAATGTTTCCTCCGGGAAATGTGTGCTGCCCGCTACTATGACCCTCTTTCCCCCGGGGAAAACTTCGTTTACTATTTCCACTTCTTTTTCGCGTTCCGTTGAAAAGCTCACATCGAACTTTATGTTTCCCGTGACCCTTAGCTTGGAATGGCCGCAGCCGAGAGCTTCCATCTTTTCCGCGTCTCTCGGGGTCTGCACACATACAACGGAAAAACATCTAAGCATTCGCGCGCTAACCCCGGCTATTCTCCTGTAACCCTCAAAAGACCTGTCTGATATCCGGCCGTTGGCCAATATCACGGGTATTGAACGAGAAAAAGATTCCTCAAGCATGTTCGGCCACAGCTCTGTTTCTATTATCACATATGCCGAGGGGGCTATCTTGTCCATCGCCTTTCTGACTATCCAGCTGAGATCTATCGGATAGTAAAAAACCCCGTCAACGCTTTTTGACGCTTTTTTTATCATTTCGTGGCCGGTCTTGGTAGTGGTAGAGACCACTACCCTGACATCCGGCATCGCTTTCTTTATCTCCTCGCAAAGCCTGGCCGCCACGAGAGCTTCTCCAACGCTTACCGCGTGTATCCATACGGGGTTTTTTATCCTCAATATGCCCTCGGGAAAACAAGCGAATCTCTGCGAGAATCCGGTATGGAATTTTCCTTTAACGGCCATGTACGGCACATAAAAAGCGGCAAAAACCAGGAAAAACAGGTTGTAAATTGATCTCATTTTATTCTCCGGGTATAACCCCTCCCGCGCTTACGCGCGGGGATGCGCGGACAAATATATCTCTTTGATGCGCTGGTCTCCCATATGCGTATAGATCTGGGTGGTGGAAAGGTTCTTATGCCCTAGCAATTCCTGTACACTCCGGAGATCCGCGCCATTATTAAGCAGATGCGTCGCGAACGAATGACGTATAGAATGCGGCGACACTTTCTGCCGTATGCTTGTTTTTTTCACATACTTGTCCACCATGCGCCTCACGCTTCTGTCTGATATCCTGCCGCCGCCCTTGTTCAGGAACAGCGCCCCGGCTTCACCCCGCCCCGACACCTTTCTGTTCTCAAGATACACGCGTAACGCCCTCTGCGATTCCCCGCCCAGAAGCGCCATCCTTTCTTTTCTCCCTTTTCCTCTGAGCTTAACGACCCCTCCGATAAGATCGATGTCTCCGGCATTGAGGCCTACAAGCTCGCTTACCCTCGCGCCCGTAGAATAAAGCACCTCGAGCATGGCCCTGTCCCTGTCGCCGGAAAGAGTTCCGGGCTCGGGAGCCGTCACAAGAGCGGCGGCCTCAGGAATGTCCAGGAATACCGGAAGTTTCTTATCCATCCGGGGAGTAAATATGCTCTGAGCCGGATTGGACTTTACATATTTTTCTTTCACGAGAAACTTAAAGAACGACCTTATGGCCGCCAGTTTCCGCACTATTGTTTTTTTGGAATTATTCCTGTTCTTAAGCTCCGCGAGAAACCGCCGCACATCCAGATGGACTATATCATCCGGAACGGGAGAAGAAAGAAAACATAAAAAATCCTCTATATCCCTCCTGTAATTACTCACCGTATGCGGCGAGTAATTTCTTTCTATTTCTATGTAATTGAGGAACTTTTCCAGGAATCGGTCCACGTTCTCATTCCTCTGCCGCTTTGTCCTCGGTGAGCGGCCCTTCGTCATCTTTACCCGGGAGCTTTCTTGAGGTATGTGTGCACCCGGGGAAATTCGTACATCCGTAAAACGCCCCTCTTCGGGACTTTCTCGCTACAAGCTCACCGTCACACCCCGGTTCCGGGCATTTTACGCCCGTGCTTATCGACTTGGAATTCCGGCACTCCGGAAAACCCGAACAACTTATAAAACGGCCTCTTCTTCCCCACTTTATTACCATCGGCCTGCCGCAGAGAGAGCAGATCTCATCTGTACTTTCAACCTCTTTTTTGACGTTGCTCATCTTGTTCTTGGCTTCTTCCACGGTCGCGGAAAACGGGCCGTAAAAATCACGCAGCACCTTTTTCCAGTCCTCTCCGCCGTCTTCTATCTTGTCCAGCTCATTCTCCATCCTGGCCGTAAATTCCAGATCTACCACTTCAGGAAAATTATCAACAAGAAGGCCGTTAACAAGAACGCCTAGTTCTGTGGGAACGAGGCTTTTCTGAAGCCGGCTTATGTAATGCCTGTCGACTATGGTCCTTATGATAGGAGCGTATGTCGACGGCCGGCCTATTCCCTTCTCTTCAAGCTCTTTTACAAGAGAGGCATCAGTGTACCTGGGAAGGGGTTTCGTGAAATGCTGTAATGGTGTAAGTTTCTCAAGGCCGACCTCTTCACCCTTGATGAGGTTCGGCACTTCCGGGAGATCGGTCTCTCCGGAGATGCCGCCTCCGTAAACCCTTAAAAAACCGTCAAACAAAAGTTTACCGCCGCCGGCCTTCAACCCATATTCTCCGGCTTTTATTGACACGGCCAGAACGGAATAAAGCGCGTTCTTCATCTGGCTGGCAAGAAAACGTTTCCATATGAGAGTATAAAGCTTTAACTCATCATCGCTCAGGAACGGCGCCACTACGCCTGGCTCTCTGAGCGGAAGCGTAGGCCTTATGGCTTCATGCGCCTCCTGGGCCCGTTTTTTGGCCTTGTATACAGGCGTTTTTTCGGGCAAATACCCACTGCCGTACTTTTCCGATATGAACCGCCTGGCCTCGCTTGAAGCGTCATCAGCTATGCGCACCGAATCTGTCCTCATGTAGGTTATAAGCCCCACGCTGCCTTCCTGGCCGATCTCTACACCTTCGTAAAGGCGCTGGGCCACCCGCATGGTCTTGGATGCCGAAAAATTTATCTTATTGAACGCGTCCTGCTGCAATATGGATGTGGTGTAGGGGGACCTCGGGTGGCTTTTCTTTTCCCTGCGGGAGACATCCTCAACTACATACCTTTCTTTTTCAAGATCAGATATGGCCTTTTCGGCGCTTTCCTTATCGCCTATGTGTATTTTTTCTCCCCTGAATTTCGTGAGCTTGGCCGTGAACTCTCCTGAAGCTTCCGCCTGGTCTTTTTTCCGGAGAAGCGCCTCTATGGTCCAATATTCCTGAGATACAAAATTCTTTATCGCTTCTTCTCTGTCCACTATCAGCCTGACCGCGACAGACTGCACCCTTCCCGCCGACAATCCCCGGGTCACTTTACCCCAGAGAAGAGGGCTTATGGAATACCCGACGATCCTGTCCAGCACTCTCCGGGCCTGCTGGGCGTTTATTTTGCTCATATCAAGTTCTCTCGGCATCTCGAACGCGTCCTTGACCGCTTTAGCGGTTATTTCATCGAAGCTTACCCTGAAAAAATCAACCGATGTAAGCTTCTTTTCGAGCTGGTTCTTTATATGCCAGCATATCGCTTCTCCTTCTCTGTCAGGATCGGCTGCCAGATATACCGCCCGGCATGGCGCCGCGTCTTTCCTGATAGCGGTGAGGTATTTGGTTCTCCCTCTCATAACGATATACTCCGGAGTAAGGTCATTTTCAAGATCCACCCCCATCCGCGATGCCGGAAGATCGACAATATGCCCCATACTCGCCACGACCTTATAATCGCGCCCCAGTATTTTGTTAATAGTTTTCGCTTTGGCCGGTGATTCTACTATAACAAGGTATTTCTGTTTCTTGGAAGTTTTCAGGGCGCGTTTCTTTTTTTTTGCCATTGTACATCCCCTCCGGATCTTATAAGATCATGCCTGCCTGTTTTTCTCCGCGCTGGGCGGCGTTATCCATGTTTTTCGCGCGCCGCCTACTATCTGACGAAGACCTCTCATACATCGCCCCCGGCAAAGACCTTATCCTGCCATTAAGTTCAAGGGATACAAGCACCTTATGGATATCGCGTATTCCGATGCCGGAGTGAACGCTTATTTCGTCTATATGCGCACTCCGGCCCCCGGGAATAAACTCCA
>CAYMBK010000009.1:0-2810 GCA_964388645.1 uncultured Planctomycetia bacterium
CGGCGGAAAAAAAGGGTATATCTCGTATGTTTTCTTCTTATAGCCGCGAATCTTTTTGTGTTTAAAGAATTGCGCGCCGGGCAACCTGGCAGCACAAGGATCACGTTTTTTCACACAGGAAAGTCAGATGCTTTTCTAATGGAATTTCCGGACCGAGGCGTGATGTTGATCGATGCGGGGACTGCCGGCAAAGGGAAGAGAGGCGGCTCCGGGAGGAATGTAATAGCTCCATATCTTACGGAGAGGGGGATACGGAAAATTGATTGCGCTATTATAACCCATCCTCATGAAGATCACATAGGAGGCTATCCCCATATCCTGGATAATTTCAAAATAGGAGCCGTTATAACACAAGGGCCGGAAGAAGAAAAAGGATATTCCTGTCTTTACAGCGGCATACTGGGAAAGCTGCGAAAAAAGAACATTCCACTTATAAGCGTCAGTAAAGGGGATAAAATAACCGGGTTCCCATATGCCGAGATAACCGTTCTTAATCCGCCGGAAGCAGGTTATTACGCTACTGCTAACAACGATTCTGTTGTGGTTAAAGTGGTTACGGGCGGCGGCGGGAGCATTCTGTTCTCCGCGGATGCGGAGGTGGAGGCTCTTACGGGCATGCTTGTTTACGGAAAAGAACTGAAAACTGATATCTTGAAAGTCCCTCATCATGCCGGCGGCCTGGGAGACCGGGTGGCGGCAGAGGAGTTTTTGAAATTTGCCGATGCCCGGTACCTTGTAGTCACCAACGAGTACGGATGCGGCATCAATGAGGCTGTAATGAAGTTTTCCGAGAATTCTTCGTCCCGGATTCTGCTGACCGGAGAAGAGGGCGCGATAACGGTAACGGAAGGTGTTGACGGGTTTATCGTAGAGAGTTTCCTTGCCAGGAAAAAGTAACGAAAAAAGCGGAAAGTTTCGGGCCAGAGTGGGAGCAATGTTAAGTTAAAATAAAATCAAACTAAAATTGACACCGCGCCCGGCTTGTGGTATTCTTTTCGTGGTCATATCTGACTGTTGTTAATAATTAAAACTAAGAGGAGACGGAAGATGATAAAAAGGTTTTTTACGGCTTTGACGGCCGCGGTTTTTGTTTTAGCTCTTGCGGGAACGTCTTTCGCGAGTGTGGACAATGTCTATGAAGTTGCCATAATCAATCTAAAGGGCGACGTCCAGGTTGACACGAACGGGGACGGCAGGTGGGTAAAACCGTGGATAGGCATGAAACTAATGGAAGAGGCGTCCATAAAGACGGGTGATGATTCTCTGGTTGATATGGTTTTCGACGCCGAAGGGCTTAATGTGGCCAGGGTAAGGGCCAATTCTCTTACGACGGTAAAGAAAGCTCTTCTGGATCTTCCCGACGGTTCAGTTCTCGCAAAATTCGCGAATCTTGAACCGGGCTCAAGTTTTACAGTCAAGACCCCGGCGGCGGCTTGTGCTATAAGGGGTTCGGCCATGCTGGTAGAAACTTCCGGAGGGTCTACCAGGACTGCATCTTTTCAGGGGAATGTTTATGTTCAGGGTTTCGATGCTGACGGGAATCCAGTCGGCTCTGAAGAGACAGTACCTGAAGGAGAGCAGGCAGGCATAGATCCGGATGGTAATGTCGGGGACACCGGCGAGATGGACGATTCAGACCGGGACGCTTTTGACGATTTTCAGGGAGATACTGATGGAGGCACCTCAGACACTGGCGAGGGCGGGCTTGATGATACAGACGGAGGCACGGACACCAAAGATATCGATGAGGTGCGAACAGTCGATAAGGACGATCAAAGTCAAATAAGCCCCTCCGGGTCCGAAAACGGGTACGAAAACGGGGAATGAATACGGGGAGGGATACTCTCTTGAGGTGACGCAAGTTAAAAAGACGGCGTAGGTTCTTTTCTAAAGGGCTGCCGCCGAGGGGAATAACAGGTGGGATTTTAGGGGCCTTGATAAAGAAAAAGGGTTTTCGAAATAGATCTCAAAAAGAGGAGACTGGTGATATGATCGCAAAACTTACGAAGATCTTTGTATTGTCGGTTTTTGCCGTGGGATTTCTGGCCGGCTATTCCGGGGAGATCATTGCCTGGGAGAAAGGGAACCTCAAGATCGTTCCCTGGGTGAAATATGACCAGCAGTGGGATTCCAATATATTCTATGACCGCGATGACCCTAACCACGACTGGATATCCGTTACCACTCCCGGCATAATAGGGGAATTCGGGTTTGGCCCCGAGGGCATGCATAAGATCAAGGCTGATTACAGGGTAGAGCTCGGAGCTTTCGCGCGGTTCACCGACCAGAACTATGGCAATCATGACCTCAATACGGGCCTTGCGCTTGATTTTGACAAGTATACCCTCGATCTTAATAACAGGTTCCAGTTCACTTCGGACAGGGCCGGGACGGAATTCACCAACAGAGTGCTAAGAAAGATAGATACGTTCGATGCCGTGATGGGATGGCATTTCAACAAAATAGACTTTGATACCGGGTACAGGTTTTACATGGTGGATTATCTTAGCGATACTCTCAAGACGATCGATTATTACCAGAACGAGGGGTGGATAACCGGTTATGTGCAAGTGGCTCCCAAGACAAAGGCGCTTCTCGAATTCAATTATCAGAACATACAGTATCCTGACGCGAGCGGGAGGAACGGGAACGCTTATGCTATCCTTACCGGAGTGAAGGGTCAGATAACAGGCAAGATCGAGGGAACGGCGAAAATAGGGTACAAGTACAAAGATTACAACAGTTCCACGCAGAAAGACTATTCTAACTATGTCGCGGGAATAGATCTGTTCTACGATATGAACCAGCGT
>CAYMBK010000010.1:0-4025 GCA_964388645.1 uncultured Planctomycetia bacterium
AACGTTTTGCCTGATGCGGTCATTGTGGAAGGGCCTTTATCCGGAGGCCACATAGGCGGACATTCCCTTGCAGACCTGCGATCCGGGAAACTGAGAAAGTTGGAGGATAACATCAGGGAAGTCCTTGAAGCCGTAAAAGATTACGAAAAAGTGAAGAAAGAGAAGATACCCGTAATAGCCGCGGGGGGCATATTCGACGGTAAGGATATAGCTAAGTTCATCGGGCTAGGCGCTAGCGGGGTGCAGATGGGAACCAGGTTCGTTGCAACAGATGAGTGCTCCGTAGCCCAAGCTTATAAGGATCTTTATGTTAATTCCAACGCGGAGTCTATAGTTTTCATCCAAAGTCCGGTGGGCATGCCGGCGAAAGTCCTAAGGACAAAGTTTATCGAGGATGTCCTCAGGGGAGAGAGAAAACCGATACGCTGCGCTTACCGATGCTTAAGGACATGCGACCCTAATGCGGTATCATTTTGCATAGCCAAAGCCCTGATAGACGCGGCCGAGGGAGACATGGACAATGCCCTTGTTTTCGCGGGCACGAGGGTTTCGGACATAAAAAAGATAGTTCCGGTGAGGGAACTTATAGAAGAATTAGTAACAGAGGCGGAAGAAGCTGCCGGATGACAAAAGAGCGTAAAATCGGAGGTAAGAATGGGAGGGAACAAATTATTTGTGGGGAACCTGAGCTTTTCGTCATCGGAAGGGGAACTCGAGCAGCTTTTCGCGGAACACGGCACGGTGGAAAATGTGAAAATAATAGCCAATAAAGGATTCGGATTTGTGGAAATGGCTAAGCAAGAGGAGGCCGAGGCCGCCAAAGAAGCGCTGAACTTAAGCATGTTCGGCGGCAGGAACATAAATGTAAGCGACGCGCGCCCTATGAAACCCAGAAACGATAATGGATCCGGGAGGTACTGATCCCGGTGCACGGCAGTTGATCTTTTAGATCGCATTTTAACGAGCCGCCGGCAGAAAAAGCTATATGTTCAGGCGTGGGATCAAAGGGTAAAAAAGGAAAATCGGCAGGAATATGGGATTAGAAAAACGAAAAATCAAAAAGATCGCGCGGACAAAGATAGTAGCTACCCTGGGCCCGTCAAGCCAGAGTTACGGCGTTTTACGGAGAATGGTGATCGCCGGAATGGATGTGGCCCGGATAAACTTTTCTCACGGAACGCACACCGAGCATCTCCCGAAGATAGAACTGGTACGCAAGATAAACGCCAAGTACCGAAGGCGCGTACTTATAATGCAGGACCTGGAAGGATATCGCATAAGAGTCTCAAGTTTTTCCGGTACGGATAATAAGTTGCTGAAAAAACACGCGAAAGCATGGGTAAGCTGTGACGGCGACAACGGTGATCCTGCGGTGATACCTTTGGACTACGGGGGCGATCTGCGGAAGATAGTTCCCGGGACACTTATATACATTGACGACGGGAACATAATACTTAAAGCCAAGGGGTGTTCCGGGAAGAAACTGTCGGTTGTTGTTGTTGAAGGGGGGATCCTCAAGGAGCGCAAGGGAGTTAATATGCCCGCCGTAAAAATACATTTTTCGGGGGTTACGGAAAAAGACGTCAAAGACCTCGATTTCGGTATAAAACACTCGGTCGATTTTGTAGCTCAATCATTTGTGAGGACAAAGCAGGATGTTATTAAGGTGAAGAATATGGTCAAGGGGAAACTCCCCGGATGCGGTGTTATAGCCAAGATAGAATCCCGGGAAGCGATCAAGAACGTAGACGCCATAATAGACGCTTCTGACGCGGTAATGATAGCAAGAGGGGATATGGGCATCGCCGTGCCGATATATACCGTTCCCATAATACAGAAGATGATAATACGAAAATGTAACCGGGCGAAAAAACCTGTTATAACCGCCACCCAGATGCTGGAACACATGACGGAGCATAGCCGCCCTACCCGGGCCGAAGTGACGGATGTAGCGAACGCCATACTTGACGGAACTGATTTTGTAATGCTTTCCGGAGAAACGGCTGCCGGAGCGTTTCCAGTGGAAGCCGTCAGTATGATGGATAAGATAATAAAATTCACAGAAACGCATGAAACGGATATAAAGTAGTATCCGGATATTCACAAAGGAGGAAAAATGCCCTACGATAGCAGTCTTGATGTTTGTATAGTAAAAAAAGTTTGGGAAGAAGGCCCGGATCGGATAACGGTCAGCGTTTATTCCTACAACAACGGTCAAAAGAAAATGCAGATATCCAGAGAGAATAGGAACGCTGACGGCGAATACAGGTTCGCTAAACTCGGCAGATTGACGAAGGACGAAGCCGAGGCCGTGATGCCCCTAATGCAGGAAGTTTTTAAGGAAATGTGATGATCCGGATGAAGCTGTCTCCGGCAGTAAAGGCCATTAAAAAAGCGGGAACCATAGCCGTGGTGTGTCACATAAACCCTGATGGGGACACGGTAGGTTCTATGCTTTCTCTTTCAAGAGGTCTGGCAAAACTCGGGAAGCGGGTGGTGGCGGTAAGCGGCGAAGAGATACCGCCGAGGTACGCCGGATTGTGGGGAGCGGACAGGGTCATAAAAAAACTTAAAAAGAAAATAGACCTGGCGATCACTGTCGACTGTAATTCAGCTGCGATGGTAGGACCTGTTCTGGAGGACCTTCGGAAAAACTCGACGGCCATACTTTCTGTTGATCATCACAGCATAAGGGAACCGTACGAAGACATCTCGCTTATAGATCCATCCGCGTCATCGGTGGGTGAGATGGTGTATGGCCTTCTTCGGACACTCAACGTCAGGATAGACAGGGAAATAGCCCGAAGCATAATGACATCGATAATAGTTGAAACGAATTCGTTTCGTTTGCCTGCGGTCAAAGCCGAGACCTTTGAAATATGCGCGGAACTGGTCAGGACCGGGATTGACTTGCGGAAACTTGTAGAGACGGTCTTTTGGCAAAAAGACAGAAAGGCGGCCGTTCTTTCGGGGATATGTATCGCAAGATGTAAATTTCTTTCCCGTGGGCGTTTGGCCTGGACCTTCACCAGACAACAAGATCTCAAGAAAACGGGAGGAAAGGGCAGAGATGTTGATGCTCTTCCTGAGGAGATGAGGGCTATAAAAGGTGTAGATCTGACGGTTTTTTTTAGAGAGCAGGATGCCGGAAAATTAAGGGTCAGCTTAAGGTCAAAAAGAGATATTAATGTCGGTAAGTTCGCCCAGGAATACGGCGGCGGAGGGCATTCGGACGTAGCCGGATGCATTATACCTAATTCGCGCGAAGAAATAAAAAGCTTCCTGAGAAAAGCCCAAAAGTTGCTCAGATAAATGCCGTCTCGAGCGAAAAGATCCCGGGTACGAGTAATGAAAGAACGGAATGTAAAATAAAGCGTGAAGAGAGAAGGGTTTTTTGCTAGCTAACTTTATATATGTTTAGAAAAATGGTAAAATAAAAGTATTATGAACGAGAGAAGGCTTTCCGAAAGATATAAGGTGGACTATTGCGCCGAAACAGAGCAGGAGTAGCTTAAAAAACTGGTTTGCCTTGAGGACATGAGCAAAAGCGGAGCGGCGTTTAAAACAGAAGGCAGCCTTCGCGAAGGGCAGGAATTGAATTTACGCCTTTTTCTCAAGAAAAAGATGGTGGAAATAAAGGCAGTTGTTGTGCATGTCAGGGATATTGCGGAAGAAAGGAGCAGAGTCGGAGCCAAGTTCATGAGTTCTTCCGACGACGTTACTGCTCTTTTAGAAAATGAGTTAAGGGAAATAGCCGAACGGTATAAACTGCTGGAAACTGCCGAAGGCCCGGGATCTTTCAGAAGTAGAGGGAGAGAACGGCCTGAAAAAAAGATATTTTGATCTTCTTCCTCATTTCGGAGAAAAACGGAATGCCGCTTGAGGATTATTATGCCCCGGGAGGCATAACTAAAACCTCTCTTGATAATGGAGCTTCATAAGGGGAATTTATCCTTGCCATAATCAGGGTCTGTGCTATAATCTCATAAACTAGGCGCCGCGGTAGCTCAGCCGGTAGAGCAGAG
>CAYMBK010000011.1:0-8318 GCA_964388645.1 uncultured Planctomycetia bacterium
AGGATTTTATTACCTAAAAAGGAGAAAGGAGGAAACAACATGGCAGTAAATGTTTTAAGCAGTTTGCAAGTTACCGCCGAAGCGATGGCCCGGAAGATGGGCATACAGGTCATTGTCGGCGGCGATACCGCATATACGAACGGGTCGAACATTTACATTCCGGCCTTGCCCGAAACTGACGAGGCTATGATCCTCTCCCGTGGGTACATCGACCACGAGGCGGCGCACATTGCCATCACGGATTTTTCGGTTCCTGCCACAATCTGGAATAACATCATTGAAGATGTACGGATTGAGGTGGAGCGGTCGAAAATATATCCGGGGATACGGAAAAATATCGGAGACCTGATTGATCTTCTCGAAAGCAAGGGCGAATATCTTAAATGGGATAAAAAACATCCCAAATCGCTCCTTGCCGCATGGCTATCACTCAGGGCGAGAGTTATGATTGCCGGATATGTCAATATAAAAGAAAAGGCAATAACCGCCGAGGAAGAGGCCATCAAGACCTTCGGCCCGGAGTTTTGCGATAAAGTAAAGGAGATTATCTCCCGTATTCCTTTATGCAAGAATACCCAGGATTCTGATAAACTTGGAAAGGAAATAGAAAAGTTGATTCAGGATAGTAACCCGAACAAAAACAACTCTCAAGACAATCAAAAGAATCAGAACGGCCAAGGTGGTTCGGACGGCCATAGTGATCAAGAGAGTCAAGTTGGTTCGGATAACCAAGGTGATCAAGAAAGCCAGGGTAGTTCGGACAGCCAGGGCAATCAGAAAAGTCAGGAAAGTCAAAAAAGTCAGGACGGCCAAGAAGGTTCAGACTCTCAAGGCCATTCGGACGGCCAGGGTGGTCAAGGTGATCAAGACAACCAAGGCAATTCGGAAAGTCGAGACGGTTCAGACAGTCAAGGTAATTCGGACTCTCAAGGCAATTCGGACGGCCAGGGTGGTCAAGATGGTTCGGACGGCCAAGGTGGTCAAGACATTCAAGACGGTCAAAAGAGTCAAACAAAAAAGGCAGGGAAAGGGCAAAAGCGAATTGAAAAAAACCTCGAAAAACTTGCCGATTCTAACGCGGACGAGACAGCGAATGAGACATCTGATCTGGGAAAAGCCATAGCTCAAGCTCTGAACGGAATACAGACCGATTCTGCACTTGATCGCAGTATGGGTTTATCGAAAGTAAGTTGTCCGACAACGCAGATCCCGCATAGTTCTGACCTGCGTAACGTCTACGTTATTTCCAACACCGGGGGATTGGTAGCCCAGATTAAGGGGCTGCTTCAAGCCCAGAAAGCGAAATACAGAGGGGAAAACAGTACAGGGCAAAGGATGTCAAGGCACGCTCTTCACAGGATTGCGTGTCAAACGCCCGATACGCGTGTATTTGAGAAAAAGGATTTGAAGAAAGACCTGAATACGGCGGTGGCGATTCTCCTGGATCGTTCGGGGTCTATGTCCGACCAACACAAAATATCCGTTGCGTGTAGCGGCGCTTACATCGCGGCGCATGCAATGGATATAAATAACATTCCGTGCATGGTCGGGTCATTTCCTGGTTATTATATGCTCAAGGATTTCACGACAAGAGCGACGAAGAAGATGTTAGCAGAGGCCGCCGGCGGTACGCCGCTGCACAAGGCATTCGTGTGGGGATCGGGATTACTCCTATCCAGGCCAGAACGACGGAAAGTCGTTATTGCTATGACTGATGGATACCCGGATGTTCCAGAACTGGCAGAAGCGGCGGTACGCCTTATGGAAACGAAGTATCAGATTGAGGTGTACGTGATCGGCATCGAAAGTGAAGCAACACAAAGCCTTTCTGCATGGTTCCATGACGAAAAAAGGCGCCGGGGGATTCAATCCATTCGGGAATTTCCGAATGCACTGCTGGAAGTATTAAGAGACGGATTAACGAAACGAATCCGATAGAGAAAAAGGGGGGCTTTGGCCCTCCTTTTTTTTGTGTGTAAGTAATATATCAATGAGCAATCTTTTCCTTTTTGGAGAGGGCAATCTTTATGGGTGAAAAGGGAAGCAGGGACGACATATTTCTAGGCGGGCAGGCTCCGCCACCGAAACCTAAAGGGCTGCTGGACGCCATCTCCGAAATCCAGCAATACTACGTTGTCGAAAGATCGGGAAGCGCAATACCCGAAGACTTCTTTACAATCAGTGGAAGGCTTGCCTTTTTTGAAGTGGGGTTCAAGGGAGGCTTCATCAGCGGCCTGGTTTCCGCTCTGCTGTCTCCTTTTGCGATTGGGGTGATTGAGAGGTACATACCAATATTTGGAGATACAAACCCGACTCTGTTTGACACAATTTTCGCTTTTTTTCTCTCTCTCAGTTACACATTAGGATACGCCATGTTTTACGCGGGTCTCGGCAAATATTACATCGGCACGATTTCCAAAGCCGCCGTTAAGAATCTTTTGAGCGGACTTGCCTCCGGCGTGGTTTTCAAAACGGTTGTTGCCTTCGTGGGTTTTCATTACTTGTATCTCAAGGTACTCGAACCATCTCAACTGGGAACATACTTTCAAATATTCTACAACGTGATTGATTACAATACCCTTAATGCGATCTATGTTTGGCTCGTGGAGTTTCGGCCTGTTTTTCTGACAGCTTCATACCTGGTTGTCTTCACCACACTTTTAATGATCGGTATTCCTCTTGTTGCTGTTGTGATCAGCCATGACAGGATAAAAAAAGAAATGGAAGCTGAAGAGAAGTGGCAATAGAAATTGTTAAAACATTAAAACAAAGAAAGGAGGGAAGGGTCTTCCGGCTATTATCCATAAAAGGATGAAGAGTCGGTCCCTGATATTTTATGTATAACGCAAATTTCTCAGTAATGGAGAAACTCTATAATTCCCCGGCTCCCCAATCCGTAGTTTCCCAAAAAGCAAGAGGCATTTGGTGGATTGAACAAAATCTACAGTTCAATTCTTTGCCGTCAATTTATCTCAAACCGAAACAAGAGATTACGGAAGATCTTTTGAAGAGTATTTCTTTTCCGGCCTTTGTTCGCTCCTGTCCCGTAAACCCGCGTCCAGGAGTCATCGAAAGTGACATTGCCCATCAGAAAGAATCGTTTTCTGTAATCTTTGGCCTTTTATCTCATCTGATGTCAGAGAAACATGAAGAAATGGGAGACATCGTAGTACAGCCATTTATTCCCGCTGTCGCAAATATTGTCTGGACATCCGGGATAATGGTTATCGGCCCCGGACATGACGGGGCTACGAATGCCAGATATCCGACAATCATCATTAACGCGCTTGCGCCTGACTTCTACAAACAGGCTCTCCATGACTTGTCCCTTCCCTCCGCTGAAATAGAAATGGTTATAGACAAAAATATGTCTGTCTGGGTGACGCAAATCAGAAGTACATCTTTGAAGAAATTATCTATTGCCCCAGGACCAAGGGGAGCGTTTCCTGGTCTTTTATCTCATTCACCACTAAGGATTGCCGATTACCCTATTCTCACCATCAAAGATTTGAGTGGCATTGAAACCTTATGCAAACAGATAAAAAAGGAAGAGAAGGCCATTATCTATCATCCTCATGGTTCCCCTCTATCTCATGTTGCTTCGCTATGTTTTGATAACAATTATTCCTATGTAACTTCCGACATCCGGGATGCCGAATGGCTTAGTGAACCAACTCGTGGTTGGGTTATCAAGGGACGTTCGCTCGACGATAGTTTTCAGGTCGATTATTTCCCGGATGATTTTTTCAAAGGAATAGAAACCGGAGTACAACCCGCTTCACCCTCTGATGTCCGCAAATTATGGAAAACGATTCTTCCATTTCATCATTACGCGCAAAAGATAAGTCTCGGGAAAGAGATAGCCTACCTGTCGGGAATCTTTATTGGAAATCTTCTAAGAATGGTCATGGCGATTTCTTTTAAGCAGGCATGGAGACTTACACGGCAGATGGACAT
Organism: uncultured Planctomycetia bacterium; assembly: GCA_964388645.1. Lineage (GTDB taxonomy): Bacteria > Omnitrophota > Gorgyraeia > Tantalellales > Tantalellaceae > SLID01. The sequence continues at coordinate 3,958 of CAYMBK010000011.1, forward strand.
GTGCCCGGAAATCAACGGAAAGCTCGCTTCATGCAACACTCCAAAGGATTTTAACGCTTTTTCACTCTACGCATCGGCCCTTCAAATTCCCTATGAACGATTTGATTCCTGCCTTCATGCCCTTCATGCTCTCTTTGAAGAGGCCAAAGAGCAATCAGCTCTCTCAGAAATAAGCTGGATAATGAAATACAAAATTGAAGAAAGAAACAGAGAAGAAATAATTCACTTGTCGCTGACCCTTCTTGAGATATTGAAACAAAGACCGTGGACATTAAACAGGTTTCTTGATCGTGATGATATTTATTCGATGCTGCATTTATCCCTTCCTCGGACATGGCTTCGTACAGCCCAGACATGGACACACTGCTTGCAGTTCCTCAAAAACCGCGAGAACGGATCGGCAAGCCCTTCCTTGTAAGTAATACTTAGACATAGAGTAAATTTGGTAGCGATAGCGAAACGTGGCCGCAGATCGTCATAGTCAAAGACTGTCTTGCGGCTTTTTGTGTTTTTCACTGAGTGAAAGACTAACTAATTACCCAATATGAAAGGAGAAAGGAGGACAACGGTAACAATCAGTTAAGAACTTGAAACAATTATAATTACCTAAAGAAAGGAGAAAAAGAGATGGAGATTCATGTCAAAAGAGATGTGTTATTGGCGGCGGTGGAAAGGACCCTGGGTATCGTCGAAAGGAAAACCACGATACCTATCCTGAACAATCTATTGCTTCGAGCGACGGACGACCGTATCGTGATTGTCGCAACCGATATGGAGGCCAGCCTGACCGCGAATTATGAGGCGCAGGTTGTCCAGAAAGGGGAGGTGACGTTGCCTGCCAGGAAGTTGTATGAAATGGTTAAAGGGATGCAGGAAGAAACGACTCATTTATTCATGGAAAATAATCTTAGTGTCGTTTTGGAATGCGGAAAGGTCAGGTACAAGATTGTCGGTATGCCCGCCGACGATTTTCCCGATATTGAGGAACGAGTTGGTTTTCCTCTTTATCCCGTAAAATGTTCGACTCTCCATGAGTTGTTAAAAAAGACCTATTTTTCGATAGCTAACGATGATCTCCGAGTTTCTTTAAAGGGAGCGTTACTGGAGACAGAAAAATCCGATGATTCCTACGTCATACGTATGGTCTCGACGGATGGTAGTAGGCTTTCTTTGGCAAGCGCCCTGGTTGCTGGTCAAGAGTTTTTCTTAACCAGTCCTGATACCAGCGCCATCATACCAAAGAAAGGAATGGCGGAGATCATGCGTCTTTTGGAGGTCGATAAGATTGATGAGGTTACGATTGGCCTGGGTCCTGGGGTTATTGTGGTGAAGGCGGGCGATGTCCTCCTTAAAGAGAGGCTCATAGATAGTACATATCCTGATTACAGGAGGGTTATCCCCACTGAGAGCGGTATCAAAGTGACGCTCAACCGTAATCAATTCCTGCACGCAATACGAAGGATGCTGGTCATCGCAGGGGATGCAAAGCGCGTAAGAACCAGTCTCTCTGCTGGAAAGGTCGTGCTGAACTCTACAAACGATGATGTAGGTGAGGCGGCAAATGACGAGATCGAGACTCAATATGAGGGTGAAGATGTCAGTATTGAGTACAACCCCAAACACATCGAGGATGTGATCAAAATCATCGACGAAGATGAAATTGATCTGAATATCAATGCAAATTCAAAACCCACTGTCATTCAGGGAAACGGCAATCCTGACTATTTGTACCTTGTCATGCCGTTGGTGTTTTCTTAATGTATGGTTGCTACCCACCTGAAAGGTAGCTCCTGGGGATCAGGCCCCGAATCGGATAGGGTGACAAATCCGAGGTTGGAAATCCTGCATATTAAAGAAGAATGGTCTTTAGGACACATTTACCTAAAAAGAGAAAGAAAGGAGAAAAGAAGATGAAGGTAGCAAAAAAGTTTTCGTTGATTCAAAATGGCGCATTGGTTGACAATCCTCCTAACACACACCTAACCTCCAACAACATCAACTGAGAACGAAAGCTACCAAGTCTTAAAATGAACGGGCCACGTTGAGGTGGCCCGTTTTTTTTTGGCCTTTGAGCCTGTTTTAATTGTTCAGAAAATCTTTAGCCGGTTTCCAGTAGGGCCGCTTTTTGGCCGGTATGCTGATCTTCTCTCCGGTCGAGGGATTTCTGCCTTCTCTGGCCGATACGGATTTCACGCCGAACGACCCGAAACTGCGGATGGGGATCATTTTGCCATCGCGGAGCGATTCTTTCAATACGTCCAGAACAAGCTCTAACGCGGCCTCCGCCTCTTTAATCGTCATGTTGCCCATTTTCGCCATTCTTTCTATCAATTCTTTCTTTGACATTTCTTTCCTCCTGTTAAAAAAATATATCCGGTTATCCCTGTGGAACTTCAATAACTGGCGGCGCCCATAACTGGCTTTCCGTACTGTTTTGTTCCCCTATTTCTGACCCTTGCTCTTGGATTTGATTTCCCTGTTGTTTCAATAGACGCTTGACGATTTTGTAACGCATCGGGTTACTGAGAAAATCGGGATACATTTTTAGGATTTCTTCATCCCTTTGCGTATCTATGTCCATAGTGATTGCCACCTTGATAAACGATCCGCGTAAACACTGGGGTATCTCTTCCAGCACGGTTAGCGCGTCCTTATCCTTCTCTGTATCCAGTGTAAAGCAGATTCTTTTTTGCATGAGCGCCCCCTCCCTTGTTGTCGAGCCATAATACCAATATCCCACAACATTCGCCATATCGGGATTCGGCATCACCAGAACACGATGTTTCACCCTGAGATGGTTCTGAACGAGGGAGATTCCCCCGCCCGCAACAATTCCGAGATCCGCCGATACTTTTTCCAACCCATCAAAGAAACTATCAATAAGGGACGAAACCTGCAAGGCATACGCTTTCATCCACTCACCTGTTTCGTCCAAAGTGTATTCCTGCTGGAAGATTGAAACTCTTCCTTCACTAAGGAGCTTTAACGCCGCTTCATTATTGATATACTTCCCGTGCGCCTGGCTGAACTCTGTGCGAACGCGATCCAGAAGGATAGACACGCCAAGGGGCGTACTTCCTGTAATATTGTTGATGTACTTTCCGTCGGAAAACAAAACGGTATCAACGGTATAGTGTCCAATATCCACAACAGCGATTGTCTTTTTTCTTTCGGCTGGTGCGTTACCCAAGCTCTGCAAATAGGTGAAATAAATGCCCGCGCCCTGGGGGATCATTTGCAGCTCGGTTCCACTGAAATCATAACCCTGGTGGTCGTAATTTATTCGTGTTTTTTTGATTAAGTCCGTAAGCCTTTTTACCTCGGTAGCTTTGTAAAGACCGGGAGGTAAACCAAAGACAAGTTTCATGCCATTCATGTCTCCGGGATCGATATGATTGATGATGAGCGCCTTGCCAATGACGGACAACCAGGCATTTGACCCCACAAAGTCCGATGTTCTTGTGTCAATCGTCCAACCCGGCTCCGTCTCGGCATCGTCCCCGACAAGGAATGTCTCGTCATTGACAGAAATCTTCTGCCTATCGACGCCGAAAGAATTGTTCCCGACGGCAGCAGCGACCAAAGTGCTGAACTTTTTCCTCCCTGTCAGCATTTTAAATGTCTTCGTGTATCCGTATCCTATGTCAATACCCAGTATGTCGTTCATGCTCTCCTCCAATATGTTTTGATGATTGCAAACCCTTTCTATACCTTGTATTACTTCTTGGGTACGGCCATCCTAACACTAAAGAGCATTAAAGATACGTCATTATACGTAAAGAACACGATAGATACGTCATTATACGTGAAGAACACTAAAGATACGTCATTTACCTGTATCTTTAAGGTAAATGACGTATCTATCGTGTAAATGACGTATCTATCGTGTTCTTTAGTGTTCTTTAGTGTTAGGTAGGTCTGCACAGCCCGCTATCTAGGGAGAGAAAGGTTTTTTTTGTCTGCTCGTCTTTTTAGCAAAGAGCTTTTTCTGTCCGAATATCAATAGTTATCAGCCCTAATCCACAGTAAAAAATCTATTTATCCACTCTTTTGTTCATAAATCTGCGGTTATCACCCTTCCGTGTAAGTAACATCAAGATAAGTGAATTGTGGTAGCGTAAGCGAAGCAGTAAATTTGGTAGCGATTCTTAGCGAAAATGGTTCCGACACCCCTTTGGTAGTACCCTTAGCGTTGAAAGACGCCCCGGAACAGCGTATTCCGTCGTGCTTTACCGCTTGATAAAGATAAAGACCTATGCAATCAAAAAGCGGAGTCAAAGCGAAATCACACAATCTAAAAAGCGTAGTCAGAATGCCACCCATATCCGAGCACCCCACCCTGCACACCTCTATTTTGCGTC
>CAYMBK010000012.1:0-2590 GCA_964388645.1 uncultured Planctomycetia bacterium
CCTTAAGACATTTTCCGTATTTTTGTCTTTTTGCCTGGCGGGCTTTTTTGTCGCCAGAGTCGTGCTTCTTGTTTTCAAAGACAGCATAATATCGTTCGGTGATTCTCTGATAAGAAGATATGTGCATGGCAAACCGTTTCACCCCCATGATCTAGATATCTACACTGAAAGGGTAAGAGGGTTTTACGACACCCTGATCAACTTTTCTTCATTAACGGACCCTTTCATGTTGTTTTCGTTGGTTTTTTGTGTTTTTCTTTTGGCGTTTGCGATATATCTACATAAGCGAAAGATGAAAAGCGGGAAATTACTGAGGCCCGTTTTTATTTCTCTCATATTACTCGACCTGCTTATCCTTAACGGCTATACCTCAGCGCTGGGCCGTAATATAGGCAGCTTTGAGACACTTGATCCGGAATATCCCCGTGTATTGAGGCGATTGACCGAAGACAGTGGTCTTTTTAGGGTTTTGCCTTACGACATCGGCTCTCGTCAGCTTCCCAGATGGGCAGACCCGAGTTTTAACGTCATACACAGGGTAGATAGTGTAGCTATATACACTCCGCTCGCCAGCGAGTATTACCGTAAGGGGACCGAGGCGCTTGAAATAGTCGACAGCGCTTTAGGGTACAAACGCTCATCGGAGACAGCTCTTAGTTCCGAATTGGTTCTTATCCGGTCTCTTAACGTAAAATACGTTATAAGTTCCGGGGAACTTATGAAGCCTTTCTTGCGATATGTCATGTCTGAGGACGGGGTGTTTCTTTACGAGGTCAAGGACTATTTGTCCAGGGCTTTTGTTTCAAGGGACCTCACTTTTGAAGGCATAGATCCAGCCGCACAGGTCAATATTCTTGAATATACATCGGGCAGGGCTCTCCTGAGCGTAAATATGCCATATGACGGTTTTCTGGTATTCTCTGAAAATAGATTTCCGGGGTGGGAGGCCGAGGTCAACGGTAAGAGCGCTGAAATATATCCTTTTTCCGTTATACAGGCGGTATATCTCGAGAAGGGATCCAATATGGTCAGGTTCTCATATTATCCTTTCAGTTCTTTCGAAGAGGGAGACTTTAAATAGATGGTAGGGACATTTCCCAAAAAGACCGGTTATATGGTCATATCGTCAGGGCTCATTCTGGTCTTTATCTTTCTTGCTGTTACGAGCCTGCTAAGAAAATCCCCCACATGTGATGAAACGGGCCACCATATAGGTTCCGGGTATGTTTTTCTCACAAAAGGAGATTTTGCTTTTTCAACAGAAGTCCCGCCGCTTTCGAGATATCTTATGGCGTTGCCTCTTCTAACGCTTGACCTCGACCTTCCGGATAACAGGGATTTCTGGGCCAGAGAAGACAGGGGAGAATTTGTCCAAGAGTTCGTTTTTGGTATTAACCGTGATAATGCAGGCAAAATAGTGTTTCTTGCAAGGCTTCCGATGGTAGTTCTGGGGGCCCTTGGCGGCCTTTTTCTTTTTCTGTGGACCAAAAGACACTATGGCCCTAATGTGGCGGCAATAGCCGCGGCATTATATTTTCTTTCGCCTAACATGATTGCCCACTCAAGATTGGCTACCACCGATATCGCGGCTACTGTTTTCATAATGTGCTCTGTAATGTCTTTCTGGGATCTTCTATGTGTGACGCGCCCAAGAGAGGGGCTTATCGCGGGGGTTTTTCTCGCTTTAGCTCTTCTATCAAAATATACAGCGTTATTACTGATCCCGGTCTACATTCTTATGTTAATAGCTCGATCTTTTTACATGAAGCGTGATGTTTACGGAAGGGTTAAAGATAATAATGTTGTCAGATCTTTTTTGGTGATGTTCTCTATAGCCTTTTTTGCTCTATGGGCGGGTTATCTTTTTGAGACAAAACCTCTTCTTGATGGGGTCTTGAGGGCAGGGGAAAAGGAAATATTTTTCTTAGATATGTGCGCAAGAGTTTTTCCCGCTCACGGCGAGACTTTGTTACGGAACGCCCGATATTTTCTCTATAATTTCCCGATCCCCTTAAGGTCCTTTATTATAGGGGTAGCGGGAATAGTACGTCATAGTACAGAGGGCGCTAGTACTTATTTCATGGGTTCATGGAGTGGTAAAGGGCACCCTTTCTATTACATAGTTGCTTTTTTCATCAAAACGCCTCTGCCGGTCATCATAGGTTTCATCACGGGAGCATATTTTGCCTTTAAAGAAAAGAAAAATAGAGCACTAAATACATATCTTATATTTTTTGTGGTTTTATTCTTTGTTGTAGCTTCAAGGTCCAATCTCCAACTTGGGTTAAGATATGTGCTTCCGGTTTATCCCCTTATCTTCATAATTTCGGCTGTCGGTATTGGCAATATGTTATCTTCCCGGGCGGTCATAAAAGCTTTTGGTATAGGGCTGATCATGTGGATGGCCGCCATACACTTTTTTATATGGCCTGACTATCTGAGTTATTTTAACGAACTCATAGGAGGCTCCGGGAACGGTCATTTATACCTGAGAGATTCAAATATAGACTGGGGCCAGGATCTTCCCGCCCTCAAAAAATATATGGATAATAACGGTATAGAGGAAGTAAAACTGCTCTATTTCGGCACG
>CAYMBK010000013.1:0-6286 GCA_964388645.1 uncultured Planctomycetia bacterium
ATATCCCCTTTTCAAACGGGGAAAAGAAATTCTCTTCCACGAGGCGCAAAGTCTCCTCAAGAAGAGGCGAGTTTCTGAGAAAAACTCTGGGGTCATACCCCTTCATCCTCAGCTCCTGTATCTCGTGGGCCTTTTTCCCAAAAATGAAAATGTTATCTTCGCCCACCTCGTCCAATATTTCCACATTGGCGCCGTCCAGCGTGCCTATCGTAAGGGCCCCGTTAAGCATGAACTTCATGTTGCCTGTTCCCGAAGCCTCTTTCCCTGCTGTAGATATCTGTTCGGAAAGATCGCTTGCCGGGAATATCTTTTCGGCCAGAGACACCCGGTAATCCTCCAAAAAAAGCACTTTAAGCTTGTTTTTCATAGCCCGGTCTTTATTTATTACCCCGGCGACGTTATTTATGAATTTTATTATGAGCTTCGCCATTACATATGAAGGCGCGGCTTTGCCCGCGATTATCGCCGTTCTGGGAACAAAATCCTTATGCGTCCCGTTCTTTATTTTGGCATATTCCGCTATAAGATAGAACGCGAAAAGAAGCTGTCTTTTATATTCGTGTATTCTTTTTATCTGGACGTCGAATATCGAATCCGGGTCTACAATGATACCCGTGGTCTTCTTAATATGCGAAGCCAGGCTTTTTTTGTTAGCAAGTTTAACGGCTCTCCATTTTTCAAGGAACTGCGCCTCACCGGCGGCGGGGATAAGTTTTTTCATTTCGGAAAGGTCCGTTATCCATCCCTCGCCTATTCTTTCTGTAACCAGGGCTGAAAGCTTTGGATTTGACTTGAGCAGCCACCGCCGCTGCGTTATGCCATTGGTTTTGGAATTGAACTTATCGGGATAATATTCAAAGAAATCCTTAAAAAGCGTGGTCTTTAAAAGTTCGGTGTGGAGCCGGGAAACACCGTTCACCGAATGGCTTCCCACTATGCACAAATGGCTCATCCTCACCTTTTTTGAGCCGTTCTCGTCTATAAGCGACATCCGCCTCGGCCTGTCAAGGTCATGGGGATAACGCATGGTCAGATCCTCGAGAAACCTGAAATTTATTTCATATATTATCTCCAGGTGCCTCGGAAGCAATTTTCCAAAAAGCTCCAGAGGCCAGCTTTCAAGAGCCTCGGGCAGCATCGTGTGGTTGGTGTAAGCAAAGGTACGGGTCACTACCGCCCAGGCCTCATCCCATCCCAGGTTTTCCTCATCTACAAGTATCCTCATTAGCTCCACTATGGCAGCCGCGGGATGTGTGTCGTTGAGCTGTATAGCCACCTTGTCGGGAAAAACTCCGAAATCGCTGTTATGGGCCTTGAATCTCCTTATAATGTCCTGTATGGAAGCTGCTGTAAAGAAATATTCCTGCTTAAGCCGTAATTCCACGCCTTTCGAAATGCTGTCGCTAGGATACAGAACCCTGGATATATTTTCCGAGCCGATCTTGTCCTCACAGGCTTTTATGTAGTCTCCGTCATTGAAATATTCAAGTTCAAATTCCGCGCTTGACCTGGCGGACCATAAGCGGAGATTATTAACCACCCCGTTACGGTACCCTGGAATGGGCGTGTCATGCGCCATAGCAAGAACGTCCTTAGTATCTATCCAATCAACGTTCAGCCTGCCTTCCTTGTCCACTCTATGCGAGGTTTTGCCGTAAAACCGGACCTTTATGGTGAACTCAGGACGTTCAAATTCCCATGGATTACCGAGCGTAAGCCACTCATCCGGGACCTCTACCTGATACCCGTTCTTCATTTTCTGTTTGAATATGCCATAGTCGTAACGTATGCCGTATCCCGTAGCGGGAATGCCGAGAGTGGCCATGGAATCAAGAAAACACGCCGCCAGCCTGCCGAGTCCGCCGTTACCAAGGCCGGGATCCGGCTCTTTTTCATAAAGGTCCTGAAGGCTGCATCCAAGCTCTGAGAGCGCCTTCTCGGCGGCACTCTCGATCCCGAGGTTTATTATGTTGTTCTCCAAAAACCTTCCGGGAAGAAATTCAAGCGAAAGATAATATACCCTCTTGGCATTCTCATCATGATATCTTTGCTGGGTAAGTATCCATTTCTCTATAAGCCTGTCCCTTACGGCCATGGCTATAGCCTTATAATTATCGTGTTCCGTGGCGGTATAGATGTCTTTTGCCAGCGCGTAGCGCCTGTTGTGCATGAAATCTGTTTTCAGATCTTCCACAACAGAGGATCTTTCGCCATTGCCGTTTCCCATTGATCCTCTCCCTTGTTCATGCCGTTGGAGAACAAATATGCACTTTTTATTTCTTTGCCGCTTTCCGCTCTGGTTTTTTCTTTACAGCCGGCTTTGCTTTCTTTGCTGTCGCGGGTCCTCTTTTGCGCATTTTCTTTTTCTTCAAAAGATCCCTTATTTCCACACTCGTCATTTTCACCAAACTCTCCGGCTTACAACCCAAAGCCTCTAGCCTTCTTTTCTGAGACTTTATCTTCTGGGTTTTCTTCGCGCCTGTTTTTTTAGGCCTTGTGCGGTAAACTTTTCTCGGTTTCATTTTCTCTCCAGTTGTTTTGTTTCGTTAATATGCCGTTAATTTTATTTATTCAGCGGCAAGGTCATTATTATATCCCATATCCGCTCCTTTTCAAGCCCGGAACTCAGATTAAGCGGGAACCTGGCCTTGATGCTTACCCCATGGCAGGAAAGAACCGTGGGTTTTTATCCCTATATCAAAAAGGCAGATATCATCCCGAAAACTCCCAGACTTAAAACTGTTGAGTTCGGCCATAAGTTTGCTTTCAAGTTCCGCGAGCGAAAGGAGATGATTGTCGATAAAAAACCGTTCCAGCCTGCCCTTCCCGAACTCTTCCCCCGAGGCATTAAATGTTTCAGTCACACCGTCCGTATAAAGAAGTATCCTGTCGCCTGGACCTATCTCCAGTTTATTCTCATACACCGCGTTATCCTCTTCCGACATCCCAAGCATCCCGAAAAGAGAAGACATCTCACGTAATTTTCCGGTTTTCGCCTCATAAATATACTGGGGAGGATGAGCGTAACTTGAATAAAGAAGCGTCATATTTTTCATATCAAGCTGGCCGCAAAAAGCCGTCAGGTACATCCCGGAACCGTTAAAATCTTCCTTTATAAAGAGATCAAGGCTTCTCATAAGCTCTCCCGGCGGCCTGCCGTCTTTGGCTATCCTTTCAAATTCAGCGTGCATACGGTTAACAAGAAGCGCCGCCGGTACTCCATGTCCGGTAACGTCGCTTATTATGAACGTTATCCTGTCTCCCGGAAGGAAAACATACCTGGCATAATCTCCTCCGACATAATACGCCGGAAGATAAGTTACTTTTATGCTCACAAGTTCTGTTTCTATGCCGTCAGGGATTATGGTCTTGTGTACCCTTGTCGCCAGTTCAAGATCGCCTTTCATTTTAGCGTTTTTCTCTTCCACCGCTTTCAAAAGAACAAAATTATCTATATCCCTTTCCGTTTCTTTTCTCCGCAACGCAAGACAAAGAGTCGCGGCAACGGCAAGAAAGGCCATCCCACTCGCGAAATCGTGCGGCAGGGGTTTTTGCGTAAGGCGGCTGACGATCAAATTCTCCGCGCAAAACCCGGCAAGATGTATGGCGGCAAGCGGAAGAACCTCTTTTGGATACAAAGGAATGGTCATGACCACTATGAGCATGGCAAAAACATATCCGGCCGAACTAACCAGTGAACTTTCATAATAATCTACGCCCAGCCTCACCAGGATCAAAACAAGAGCGGTTATAAAAAGAAACGCCGCGGCCTTAGCGGACCTGAGATCCCGAGCCCGGTCGTTGAGAAAAAAAGTCACGGTCAAGGCAATTATCAGCATGCCGCCGGCCATCATTTCAATATGTACGTGTTCCCCCGGATCAAAGATAACATCGAAGATAAAGAGAAAAAAATAAACCGAACCCATAAGCAAACATAAAAGCCGTACCCGGCTTTTTAGGAATGTCAGCTGCGCGGCGTGAAATTCCTCGATATACCTCCGGGGTATCTTACTTTCAACAAATTTCAGCATATCACCCTTCTCCGGAACGAAAATATCACTCAATATCCGTGTTTATGAAACATAAAAAAGCCCGTAAAACCCATCCTGAAAGCCTGCTGTTATCAGTTGATGCCGGAGAAAAGCGCCCTCCGGGACGTTAAGTCCAGGGAACCACTTAAAATTCCTCGTTTTCCTGGCGCTCTTTTTCGGCGCGTCTTTCCTTCGATCTCTGTATTATCTTCTTAAAAAACGCCTGTATATCCGGAACGACCCTGCTCAACGCCCGCATTATCTCCCGTCGGCCGAAACGTGGTTTCGAAGGTTTACCGAATTTCTCGAAGATGTAATATATTGACGGGACAAATACCAGTGTCAGAGGCGTAGCGAATAGAAGCCCTCCTATAACTGTTATAGCCAGAGGATTCCAGAGGTTAGATCCCTCGCTTTTATCGATGGCCATGGGCAAAAGCCCGAAAATGGTGGTCGAGGTCGTCATAAGAACCGGCCGCAGCCTGTCCCGAGCCGCGTGTATAAGCATCCTATAAAGATTTTTATAGCGCCCTCTCAACTCATTAGCGTGATCCACGAGAATAATACCGTTATTGACAACAATACCAGCGAGCATCATAAGCCCTATAAGAGCGCCCATGCCGACTATCCTCACAGTCATATACAGCGCCCCTATGGCGCCTATGGTAGCTAGCACTACGGTTATCATTATGATGAATGGCTGTTTGTACGATTCGAATATTGAAGCGAGAACCAGAAAGATAAGAACCAGTACGACCGAAATGGTGAGAATGAACTCCCCTTGCATCTTCATCAGGGTGGGATAATCTCCTCCTATCTCGTAGTAATAATCTTCGGGCAGCTGTAGATCGCTAAGTTCCTCTTCCAAGACCTGCGCGGCTTCCCCAAGAGGAAGCAATCCGATATTAGCACTGACCTGTATCATCCTGGACCTGTCTTTTCTCCATATCTCGCTGGGCCCCAGGCCGTAACGAAAATTAACCATCTGCCTGAGCATTACCCTGTCATCACCCATTTTTGACATCATCAGCGTATGGATATCCTTTACGGTCCTCCTGTCTTTTTCCTGCTTGCGTACTATGGTCTCAACTTCCGAAGATTCGGTATGGAACATCGTGGCTCTTACTCCCCTTACCATCGCATGGACCATATCGGCTATATCTCGCGTGTTAAACCCAAAATATGCGCTTTTCTGCCTATCGACCCTGATGTTCAATTCCGGGCGACCTTCTCGCATCCTTATCTTGGTATCGGTAAAATACGGCACTTTAGACATTCTCGTCGTCAAGGCTATAGCTATCTCCCGGAGGATCTCGTAATCATACCCGAAAACATTCAGTATTATTTCCTTTGTCCCCACTTCCTGATCTTCCTCGAAGTATATAAATGCCGGCTGCAACCGCTCCACCTTGGGCCTCAATTCCTCGATAACTTCACCCACCGAGCGTTTCCTTTCAGTTAAGTCGACCAACTCCACATAGATCTTGCTTGACCAGGCTTCTACCCTGGCGGTAAATGTTTTGACTTCCGGTACCTCCTGAAGGATCTCTTCCACCTGAGCCACGAACTCGTCACTTGCGTCAAGCTTCGCCCCGGTTGGCAATTCCACAAAAACAGTAAATCTATTCTGCTCGGTAGTTCCCAAATACTCTTTGCCCATCTTGCCGTAAAGATAAACGGATATCGCGAAAAGCAGGCCCGCTGTCAGCAGAAAAATAACTTTTCTTCTGAACACAAAAAGGAGCGCTCTTTCCTGCAAAGAGTAGAATATTCTCAGAAAACCTTCTTTCACCTTCTGAGATTCCTCTTTCCCCTCCACTACCTTCACGCGTGAGCACATGAGCGGCACTATCATAAGAGCCACAAAAAGCGACACAAAGAGGGATATTGTGACAGTCCAGGCCACGCCGCCGTAAAGCATACTCATAGACTTCGAAACAAAAAGCATCGGGAGAAAAACGATCACCGTGGTCAGCGTAGAAGCAAAGATAACCACGTTCATCTCGACGCTTCCGGCCTCCGCCGCCGAAACCGGATCCATGCCCTGTTCTGTCTTCGTGACGATATTTTCAAAAACTACTATGGAATTATCGACCAGCATTCCCACACCAAGAGCCAACCCGAAAAGCGTAATGAAATTTATGGTCAGGTCCATTACGACCGGCAGGAACATGTTGGCGAGTTCCATCATTCCGAACGTTATTATGAGAGATACCGGAATAGAAATGGCAACTATCATGACAGGCCGGTACTTT
>CAYMBK010000014.1:0-9058 GCA_964388645.1 uncultured Planctomycetia bacterium
TTTTTATTGAAAAGCGGGATAGGCTCATAAAAGAATCGGCTGTTTCTTATTTTTTGAAAACATTCGCTATTTTTTCGCGGATCTCCCCCTCGATAATAAAAACCGAAGGTATAACAACAAGAGTAAGGAAGGTAGAGACTGCCAGCCCGCCCATAACACTGATCGCTATGGGAGCCCTGAGTTCCGAACCTCGCCCCACGGCAAGAGCCATAGGAAAAAGGCCAAGCACGGTAGTAAGAGCCGTCATCATTATGGGCCTTAACCGCGCCAGGCTTGCTTCAACTACGGCATCGTATCTGCTTTTTCCCGCCTGCATGAGAATATTAGTGTAGTCTATCAGCACTATACCGTTGTTCACTACTATTCCCCCGAGCATTATCACGCCGAGAAGAGCGATAACGCTTATGGAGGTCCCGGTCACAAAAAGTGTGACGAGAACCCCTATAAGCGAAAGAGGCACGGAAAAAAGGATTATGAGCGGCTGCGTCAACGATTCGAACTGGGCCGCCATTATCATGTAGACCATGACAAGCGAAAGTATCAGGGCGAACCTCAAACTCACAAAAGATTGTTTCATCTCTTCCGACTCTCCGGCTAACCGAACCATGTAGCCTCCCGGTATATCAAGCCGGGAGATCATGCCTTCAACTTCAGATGTCACTTCCGAAACCTTCCTGTCCTTAACATCCGCGCTCACCACTATTGTCCGTTCCTGGCCTGACCTCTTTATTTCGCTGGGGCCTTTACCCCTGTCCAATTTAGCGAGAACTCCGAGGGGTATCATGCCGGAGGTCTGGGAATGTATCCTGACATTCGACAGATCATTGTACGTCCCCCTGTCCTCTTTCCTTAGCCTTACTCTTATGTCAAACTCTTTGCCCTTCTCCTTGAATTTGGAAGAAATGAATCCCCGAAGGCCTATCTGGGCCGCCCGGGCGAGGTCTACAACAGATATGTTGTAAAGTGAAGCCTTATCCTTATCCACTAAGATCCTGACTTCCGGAGAACTTTCGGGAGCGTCGTCTTCAATACCGATCACACCGTCTATTTTTGAGAGTTTTTCGGATATATCACGGGTGATCTCTTCCATTACCGAAAGATCGGGCCCTTTTATTTCCACCGTTATGGGCTTTCCGCCCGAGGCACCGAAGGCTCCTGACATAACACCCGCGTACAAAGTGAAATTTATATCTACGTCCTTAAAAGAGGCGTCTTCATTCACCTTTTCCTGTAGTGTCACAACAACATCCGATGTCCTGTTTTTCCTTTTTTCCTTCAAGTCCACTATCATTTCCGCCTGATGGGATCCCAGCCTCTGCACAATGTCAGCGGACGAGCCTCCGCTTGTAGATCCGACCGTGGAACTCACAGACCTGACGTCGGGAACGCCCAGAAGAACGTCCTCCATTTTAAGCGCCACATCATTCGTCGTCTCAAGCTTGGTTCCGGTAGGCATATCTATGTGCACAATGAACTGGCCCTGATCGGTCTTGGGCATAAGTTCTTTTTCCAGAAAATTCACGAGAAAAAGACTGCTTACAAAGATCACTATGACCGCCGTCATTCCGAACTTTTTACGTGCTATAAAAAACCTCAGGAACCTGTCATATTTTTCCAGGAACTTCTTCCACCCGGCGCCTCCGGAAAAAGCTTCCGCTCCTGACTGTTTTTTGTTCCCGTCACCCAACTTGCAGCTCAAAAGAGGTATAAGCGTGAGCGCCACCCAAAGCGAAGCGATGAGCGAGAACGTCACGGTGAATGCCAGTTCTTTAAAGAGCTGACCGGCCACGCCGACAACGAATATCATAGGAAAGAAAACAGCTATCGTAGTAAGCGTGGAAGCCGTTATAGCGTTTGAAACCTCTTCCGCGCCGTCCCTGGCGGCGTCTTCGGCACTCTTCCCCTTTTCCCGATGCCGGAAAATATTCTCTATAACGACGACCGCGTTATCCACCAGCATGCCGACTCCGAGAGCCAGTCCGCCCAGGGACATCATATTGATCGATATCCCACCAAAATGCATGAAAGTAAAAACCACCATTATCGATATGGGAATGCTCATCGTAACTATGGCCGAGGGCCTGAAACTTCTGAGAAAGACCAAAAGAACCAAAAACGCGAGGATACCGCCCTGGAAAGCCGCGTCTCTCACGCCGTTAATAGCGTCGCTTATGAAGATCGACTGGTCGTAAACAACTTCCAGACGTATATCGGCAGGCAGTATTTTTTCCAACCTGCCGAACGCTCCCCTGACGCCTCTTATAACATGCATCGTGTTGGCCTGAGCCTGTTTTTGTACGGACACCGAAACGTTCTGTCTGCCATTGTACCGGGAATAGCTTGTCCTCTCCTTGAAGGTGTCGAAAGTCTCGGCTACATCGCTGACTTTCACCAGAGACGGCCGATGGCTTATTTCTTTGAGTGCCAGCTTTTCGTCATAAGAGAGATACTGATCTTCTTCGGATGTATCCTTGACCACTACCTGCCCTATCTCGCGTACTTCCTCGAACTCCCCAAGAGTTCTTATGAGGTACTCATAAAAGCTTTCTTTTATCGTGCCAGCCGGATAATTCAAGTTGGCGTTAGTGATAGAATCGCTCACGTCCAACACAGTCACCCCGTACGAGTTCAGCTTTCCCTGGTCGACATCCACTACTATTTCCCTTTCCAACCCGCCTTCCACACTTGCGGAAGCAACCCCGCTTATTTTTTCCAGCTCGTCCTTTATTATATCCGTGGCTATCCGTCTCACATCCATGGGACTGCGCTCTCCGGTAACGCTTATGTTCATTATCGGAAGTTCAAAAGGATTAAAAGGGACTACCAAAGGCTCACTGGAATCCCTGGGCAGCCGAGCCTTTATCAGGTCGACTTTTTCCCTTGTTCTAAGGGACGCGAAATCCATGTTCTGGTCCCAGTCGAACTCGGCCATTACTATAGAAATGCCCTCTTTGGATATAGACTTCAACGCTTTCAGTCCGCTTACCGTACCCACCGCTTCCTCTATAGGCCGCGTAAGCAGCGTCTCTATTTCTTCGGGGGCGGCATTGGCATACGCGGTGAACACAGTAAGCTGCGGATAGGTAATAGGAGGAAAAAGTTCCTGAGGAAGCTTGGTAAGTGATATCAGTCCGAAAAGCATGACTCCCGCGAATATCATTACGGTAGTAACGGGCCTTCTCGTTGAAAAATCAGGTAATCCCATATTTGCTTGCTCTCTCCATGGCTCTCAGCCATAAACAACTTAAAGCCCCTTCCGGAACACCGGAGGAACGCCTTTTTTCATGTTCTTTTCCTGCCGTAAGATCAATAGCGGACGATACCCACGGTTCGGTTGCCGGAGTGCTAGAAAATAGTTTCCTGTATCTCCGTTATCTCGACCCTGTCCTCGTCCTTATACTGCTGATGTAATTCTCTTATGACAAGGTCGCCTTCCGCTATGCCTTTTCCGACTTCCGCTACATCATGCGTCAGGTACTCTATTGTTATCTCACGCGCTTCCACTTTACCCGACTGTTCGGCCTCGCTCATACCGCCTTCTTCCGGATGGACCACATAGACAAAGAACTTGTTCTCTTCTTTTCGGAACGAGGACGCCGGAATTATAAGAGCGTCAGGTTTCTCATATGTGTTAATGACCGCCCTGGCGAACATGCCGGGACGAAACTCATCTTTCTCGTTGGAAAGTTCCACTCTAACGCTTTGTGTCCGGGTCCTTCCCTTTATCATGGGAGCCACCGTATCTATTCTCCCGCTGTAAGAACTTCCCGGATAAGCGTCTATGAAAATATCGACATTCTGGCCCACCTTCACCTTGGACGAATCTTCTTCGATAACGTCAAACGCCGCGAACACTTCCCCAAAATCCACGAAAGTTCCTATCTTGTCCTGCGGTGTTATATAAGCTCCCGCGTGCACATCTTTAGCTCCCAGATATCCGTCGCTCCTCGCGTATATGTTCGTCTTCTCGAGATCGCGCCTGGCCGATTCGTATTCAAGTTTTTTCTGGTCAAGCGCGGTCTGTTCCACCCCGCCGATATCGAACAGCACCTGCGCTTTTTCCATCTCGATACTCGCGTACCTGAGCTTCAAAAGAACATCCCTTTGGTCTAAACTGGCTATTATATCCCCTTCCAGTACGCGTTCGCCTTCTTCAAAATTATAGTTTTCAAGCACCCCGCTCTCGGGGAACCTTAGATCTATCTGCTTGAACCCTTCTATCCTGCCGAGCACAGGCAGAGTATCTTTGAAGTCCATCCTTTTGACCTTATATACCTTTACCGGAGAGGTCTTAACGAACTCCACCATCTCCTTTGCCTCTTTGTCTTTGCGGAATATCTCGCGTATCTTCCCGACACTGTGCGTTAGTAGAAGAGCCGCGATGAGCACTCCCAGAAGTATCCAAATATAGTTCTTCTTGACCTTCCGCACGTCGAAATCCCTGATGCGGGAAGCTATCTCCTCGCGGTTAAGCCTGGAAAGATCCGGGATCTTAATTCCCGAAATTCTCTCTTTTGCTGCGGAAACTCCCTTCTTTAGGTTTTCCGCCGCATGCCATGTTTTTCGGCTTTTCTTGCCGGGGTTTTCCCCTTTCATTTCGGGACCGGCTCCGTTAATATTGTCCAAAGACATATTCCCTCCCCCATAATTTTCTGTTGTAGGCCGCTCTTTTCAGACTGAAACTTCAGCGCTTTCCGGAACGCTTGTCTCGCTTGGCGCTTTTCTCGGCCTTATCTATTTCCTCGAGCAAGGCTACAACTCCGATGTTTGAGCCGTCGATCGCTTCGGCTTTCCGGACAAGCTTTCTTGCCGCGCCGAACCTTGTTCTCTCAAGCTCCTCGCGAGCCAGCGAAAGATATTGCTCCGCCACATCACCCGCGCTTTTCTGCCTTTCATCTGAAGATACTTTCCACGGATGAAAATATTCCATTACACCTATGGCTTTGTTCAGCTCCATAACAGCCACGTAGTAATCGTTGTAGCCGTGTTCCGTTCCATATTCATGCTCAGAGAGCTTCACGTATTCCTCAACGAGCCGGGACATATCCATCTCCCCGAATTTCCGCCTTTCCTCAAGAACGCTGACGAACATCCTCTGATGTTCCACCTGAGAGGAAGCTACATCCATCTGCAGTAAAGACTTTCTGTATTTGAAATATGCCGTCTTGACCTGCATGCCCAGATCGTTCTTAGCTTTCTGATACTCATATTTTGACCGCTCAAAACCCACCCTGGACTCCTGCACACCGGTAAAATAAGCCAGATTATCCAGAAGTTTAAGCGTAAAATAGCTTGTAGAACTTTCTGTTCCCCTGAATGCCGAGACCGTAGTCGCCCATTGTTCCTTAACGTAGTTATATTCGAAAGTGTTTCCCCATAACGGTAAAGACCCCTTTATACCCGCATACCATTCCGGTTCAAGATCCCTATGGGCGCGGATGGGATTGGTCTTTTCCCAATCCGACTGATACCTCATCGGCTGATAATTTTCGACTGCTTTGCCGAATGTCCCCATAAAATCTATTTTGGGCCATCCCTTGGATTTAGCTACTTTCCTTTCAAAATCGTAATACTCGATAGTCTTCTCTTTTATCCGAAGGTCAGGATTATTAGCCAGCGCCAGGTTATAGCAATTCTGCAGGCCTATCTTTAAGAATTCTTTCGGTTTTTCCAGAGGCTTTATCCTTACCGGCCTGTCGGGGTCTATATTCATCGCCTGAGTAAGCACGAGGCGCGCAAGATCTACGTCCCGCTGTGAAGATACCGCCTGAAACTCCGCCTGCAAATACAATCCCTTTACCTTAAGAGATTCCACGGCCGGAAGCAGTCCCTTCTTATGAGCGCTATCGACTATACCGTAAATTTCTTTTATCCTGTCAAGCACCCCGTACTGTATTTCCAGAGACCTCATAGCCTTGTCAAGGCTGTAATAAGCTTTTTTGGTTTCCTCAATTATGTCGTTGCGTATCCTTTCCCGCTCCATCTTTATGATCTCAAGATTACTCTGCGCCTGCCGGATCTCGAAATACGTTCCAAACCCGTCGAAAACCGTATGTTTTATCTCGGCCATGTATTTTTTTCCCTGATAATGCCTCGTGCCCCCTTCCTGAGCATTCGTGGTTGAATCCGCTATTTTACCGAAAGATTGTTCCATCTTCAAAGCAACATCGGGAAAAAGCTTTCTTCTTAGCTCCCAGATCCTGGTCTCGCCCAGTTTGACCTGTTCATCCGCAAAGATCAATCGCTGGCTTGACCTGAGGGCTATCTCGACGCAATCATCTACTGAATAATCATCCGTGGGGTAAGCATATTGCGATCCAAACTCGTCTTCGGCATAAAATCCTCTGATATTTTCCATCAACAAAGGCCCTAGATCCGGATAACTTTTTCCTTCTTCGTGACGAGTTAAAGGATCGTCCTCGGGATCTGGTTTTTGGGATCTAAGGCTTTCTTCGTCATAAAGATCGCTTTGCGGCTCCTCCATCCCGGACATTCCGGCCTTGTTTATATCAGCTATTAACATCGCTATTTCCTGATCGTAAGGTATTTTTTTCCAGGCGGCATAAGCTTTCCTCCTGGCGGAGTTGTGATCACCTTTGGCGAGATCTGCCCTTGCGGCAAGGAGATCCTTTCTCACGCTCAGATCTTCCAATTTCTTTCTGGTTTCATACCGTTGTCGCTCTTCCTGGTATCGCTCAAGAGATCTTCCCGGCGCGCCGCCGGTTCCGTCCGGAGGGATACCATGTTCTTCCCTGAAAATACCCTCGGCCATATCTATTTCAGCGAGAAGTCCCCTCATTGTTTCCTTATCCGCGGACATTTTCAAAGCTTCAAGCGCGTTCGCCCTGGCTTCGGCAAACTTTTCGCCGGCAAGATCTTCCCGAGCCCGCTCTTCATAACCGGATGCCTTCAGGAGATCTTCCTCACGGGGCTTTTTCTCTTCGGCAGGCGCCGCTTTTTTGGGAGAAGGGAACAGCCAGGAAAAGAACGAAGATCCTTCTTTCTTTTCTTTCGACCTGTTAATTCCTTCCTGCTGATCTACCTCGGCAAGCATTTTTCTGGCTTTTTTATTGCCGTTATCGCGTTCCAGGACTTTTTTAATTTTCTTTCTGGCCGCATTAAACTCCCCGGAGATGACATCCTCTTCGGCATCTTCAAGAAGCCGATCCGCAGACCACCCATCAGCGCTGTTCACCGGCGCCGCAACTTCCATGGCGTATCCGGAAGTATCTCCGTCCTCAGAAAAAACCTTTCCCGAAGGCAGTATTAGTAAAACCACTGCCGCCAACATAAAAACCGTATTACCGGGACGTTCCCTATACTGCATCATTGTTCGGCATATCTCCTTTTTCCCGTTCTTTCTTCATTTTCCGGTACTTTCTCATGTAATCTCTCATATAGTCCCGGTGCCTCTCTTTGTTGGCTTCTCTGTACAGCTGGAGATATTCCTTATGTTTTCTCCGCCATTCAAGAGACCTTTCCCTGCAAGCCTGCTTCCACGACTTGTCCTGGGTTTCTTTGTACTTGAAGTAATTGGGGTTGCTATTCCTCCACCCCTTCATGTTCACCAGCTGTCTTTGGTACTGGCATTCCAGGCTGGAACATACTTTCTGGTTGGGCCGGTACTTATTCGGCATAAAACTTTTTCCACATATTGCGCATTTTCGTTCCGGGTGTTCATTTACCATCTTTATACCTCCGTGAATATTTCCCTGCGGCACATAAGCGCCGCTCCAAATGAATAGACTTGTTCCCCATCGATCGCTCCGGTTATCCTGACCTTCCCCGACTTTGCGTTCAAAAGGAACCGGCTGAAACTCTCCTCCATATATTCCTTAAACATCCCGCCGGGCTTTTCTATACCCCCACCGAGAACGATCAGATCAACATCAAAAAGATTGACTAAATACGCCGCTCTTATCCCGAGAGCCAGCGCTGACCTTTTAATAAGATCGTTGGCTAGCTCATCGCCGTTCTCGGATGCCTGAAAAATTTCATATATCGAGATGAGATCAAGGTCACCCTTCACAATACCTACTATATCCGTGCCTAGCCCCTTTTTTATAAGTTCTTTAGCTGTCTTGACGGCATTGAATTGATCCCATCTCCTCAGGTAAGACTCATTCCCCTTTCCGGGCGCTATGCTCCCGGATATGTTCTCTTCTCCGATCAATACACCTTCTCCCGAATCGGCATGCAGATAAAGCATCCTGCCAGATCCCTCAGCTTCGGGGTTTTCTTGTTTTTCGACATAGGCCGCCGCGACCGCCCTTTCGCATTCAATAATATCGCATTTGAAAAGTTTAGAAAGCCCCTCCGACACTATGCCCCTTCCCTTGCCCTCTTTTCCTTCCATCCGCTCGCCCATTACCACGCCGCCCAGCCGAAGAGGGACTCCCTTGAAAGTGGTCTTCAAGGCCACTTCTTTTATTAACGCTTTCAGCTCTCCAACTCTGCCCCTCATCGTCCTGAGAGCTTCTAAAGGCAACTTTTCTCTTCTTGAAACGGCTCCACCGGCATCTAAAACGGTCAGGGAACAATGGTCATTTTCAAAACTCATCCCTAGAAAACCTTTCCCTTCTGTTTCCCTGCATTTTACCTCGACCTGATCCACTCCCTGTTGATGCCCGGATATCTCGACAATCTTTTTTTCCTTGCAAAGACGCATTTTTTCGGAAAAGATCTCCTCGGAAAATCCTGACACTTTCCGTATCTCCTCAAAGGGAACAGCTTCTCCGTTTTTAATCGCGCCGTATACCCTTAACATCCCCAAAGTATCCTCTCTGGTAATGTTCGTCGAAAAAAACTTCATTTCTTTTTCACTGCTCATGATTCTCCCGTTTTCCTTTTCCGCCGGACTATCCTTTGCTCTTAATGAAAAATTAAGAACTGACTTTCGCCGTATTATCACTTATATATACATGATGTACTGAGAAATGTCAAATCCAACTTTGTTATAGTCGGTGTCAATCTTTCTGTGGTACTTTTCCTTTCCCCACAAGTATGTGGGCTTACCGTAGTAGAGTTACCTTTAGTATTTCCTCGTGGGAGGGAGAAC
>CAYMBK010000015.1:0-4260 GCA_964388645.1 uncultured Planctomycetia bacterium
TTCCCGGATTAAAAAAATGTTGCCGGGCCATGTTTTAAAGGTAAAGAGCGGGAAAGTAGAAGAACGTAAATATTGGGATATAACGTACGATGACGGGAGCGAGGTTAAGGAGGAGTCATATTATTGCCGGAGGATAAGGGACGAGTTAGAAGGAGCCGTAAGAAGGCGGTTTGATGTTTCCGCGGATGACGGCCGGACAGGGGCTTTCTTGAGCGGCGGGCTCGATTCGAGCGCGGTGGCCGGCCTTATGCGCAATATCTCCGGGCGTGAGGTAAAAACTTTTTCAATAGGTTTTGATGAACCCGGATACAGCGAGATAGAATATATCGATATCGCGGCAAGACACTTCGGGCTGAAAAGCCATAAGTACATTGTAAGGCCTAAAGACCTTTTCCCGGCCATAGAAGCCCTTGTCGGAGAATACGACGAACCGTACGGTAATTCTTCGGCGATAGCGGCCTATTACTGCATGAAGATGGCAAAAGACAGCGGGGTCGACGTTCTTCTCGGCGGCGACGGAGGTGATGAGAACTTCGCCGGATATGAACGGTATGTAAAAGACAAGGTTTTCTCCGTTTATCAGAGGTTACCGCTCCTTGCGCGAAAAAGGATAATAGAGCCGTGGGTTTTTTCTCTAAAGAAAGTTCCTTTTTTTGAAAAAGCCGGAAATTACATAAACCATTCAAATCTTCCGCGCCCGGAACGATTTTGTTTTTATGAGCTCTATCCGATGCGGTCGGCCGGCGATATATTCACCAGGGATTTTATCGATGCTGTGGATCCGCTCGGTCCGCTCGGTTACATAAATGACCTTTACAATACCCCGCGAACACGCTTTTCTCTGAACCGGTTGATGTACTTAGATTCACACATAGGCCTTATAGGGAACGACTTGAGAAATAAGATGGACAAGGTCTCTAGGGTAACGGGCGTAGGCGTGAGGTTCCCGATGCTTGATGTAAGGTTGTGGGATCTGGCCGGAAGCATCCCGCCGCCTCTTAAGCTGAAAGGGTTCAGGCGTAAACACATATACAGACGGGCGGTTGAGGACCTTCTCCCTGAAAAGATAATGAACAAGAAAAAACACGGTTTTGGCCTGCCTTTTGCCTTATGGCTGAGGGAAGACCGTTTTGTGAGGAAATATACCGAAGATATTCTTCTTGATCCTTCATCCGGGTCTCACGGGTATTTCAAAAAAGGTTTTTTCGAACAGATGCTCAAAATGCATGACAATGAACTGTCTTCGTATTATGGAGATCTGCTTTGGCCGTTCTTGATGTTCGAAGTATGGCACAAAAGGTGGGTAGAGCGGCGATGAAGACCAGCGTAACGCACATTTTGTATTCTTTTGGGATAGGCGGCCTGGAAAATGGCCTGGCAAATCTCATAAATAAAATGGACCGGGATAAATTCGACCATACCGTGTGCGTTCTCAGCGATGAGGTCTCGGGTTTTGTGAAAATAACAGACACTCCGGTCAGGACGTTCAAAATAAAAAGGATGTTCAGGCATGACCCTACACTTGTCCCCCGGCTGGCGTGTTTTCTGAGGAAACAACGCCCTGATATGGTCAGAACCTATAACTGGGGCGCCGTGGAGGGCATAATAGCGGCAAAGATATCCGGAATAAACACCGTGATACATTCGGAACATGGCTTTGATATGGATGAGGTGGTAAAACAGAGGGCAAGGAGGGTCGTGGCAAGGAGGGCTCTTCTCCGGTATTGCGATATGATAATAGTTCCTTCAGCGGGCCTTAAGCAATGGCTGACGGAAAAAGTTAAAATAGACGGAAAGAAAATAGAATATATACCTAACGGCTGCGACACCGGAGTGTTTTTTCCGGGGAAGGCGCCGCGTGTTCGCGAAGGCCTGGGGATATCAGAGGCGGATATCGTTGTGGGCGCCGTGGGTACGCTAAAGAAGATCAAAGGTCAGAGAATTCTTATTGAAGCGTTCTCCGGGATAAGAACCCCGGGGTTAAAACTTGTTATAGTCGGGGATGGCCCTGACCGGAAGGCGCTGGAAGATATGGCCGGTGATATGGGTGTTTCAAACGAGGTATTTTTTACCGGGCCGGTATCAGATGCCGCCGAAGTTTACAGGTGCATGGATATGTTCGTGTTACCGTCATTGTCTGAAAACTCGCCTAACTGCCTGCTTGAGGCTATGTCCAGCGCTCTTCCTGTTGTAGCGTCTGACGTGGGAGATGTCCGCTATATCACGGATAACGGCGCGGCGGGCGTTATTGTCCGGCCGCGATCTCCCCGGGAATTGGCGCGGGCTATACAGGGTCTTTTGGGAGACCGGGAAACAGCCAGGGAAAAAGGTATACGCGCCCGGAAAAGGATAGAGGGGCATTTTTCCCTGGGGAACATGGCTGACGGTTATGAAAGAGCGTATGGAAAAGTTTTGAGCGGAAAAGAAAAGACGCATCCGGCCTGATGGAAGGACGCTGTAAAGAAAAGGGGACTATGAGATCGGTACTGATGCTATTGAGCAACGCTTTTTTACCTGATCCCCGCCCTTTGGCCGAAGCGAAGGCCTTGCTCGCGGCGGGGTATAAGGTCAGGATACTTTGCTGGGACAGAGGGGAGGATCTGCCCGGCCGGGAGCTCATTGACGGAATAGAAGTTGAAAGAATCCGTATCCGCTCTACCCACGGCAGGGGCACGTTACAAGTGTTATTTCTCGCGGTATTGTGGCTCAAGTTGTTTTTTCGGTCTTTTCACGGTAAATTCGATGTTGTCTATGCCCATGATCTTGATACCGTTGTGCCGGCTATGCTTATCCGCCTGTGTACCGGCAAGAAACTTGTTTTTGACAGCCATGAAGTATTTTCCAGAATGCTCGGAGACAATATTATTCAGCCGATCAAGTTGTTTGCCGGATGGCTGGAAAAAATAGCCGTAAGATCGGCGGATAGCGTAATAGTTACATGTGATGCCATGAAAAGGTTGTATAGGTCTTACGGCGCCGAGAACGTAAGGATCGTGGGTAATTGGAAAGATCCGCGTGATTACGAGCCGGAAGAAAAAGTCCTCACGTCCGAAAAAGAACGGCTTGGCATAAAAGACGAACTGGTCGTTTTATGTATAGCCAATCTCGGAAGGGAGCGGGTAATAGAACCTCTTTTGAATATAGCAAGGAACGATCCCGGAATATTCGTTATTGTGGGCGGTGACGGCGAGCAAAGCGGCATTGTAAGCGAGGCCGCCGGGTCGAGCCCGAACATAATATACCTGGGATATGTTCCGCCGGCGAAGGTACCTTTATACACGGTTTTGTCTGATGTGATATATTACGGTTATGACATAAATTCCGGCATGGCGGAATTTAACTCTCCCAACAAATTATTCGAAGCGTTGGCCGCGGGGCGCGCTTTTCTGGGAGGGGATTTCGGGGAGATGGGAAAGATAACGAGAGAAGAAAAATGCGGCCTGGCTTTACGGGATTTCAGTGAGCTGTCGGTAAAAAAAGCTCTGGATGTTCTTAAGGATAGGGGCGAGTTGAGCAGATTCAAAGACAATGCAAAAAAAGCCGCCGTTGAAAAGTATAACTGGGACTTTGCCGGCGGAGTTTTGCTGGAGATCATCACGGGGCTCTATGACGGAAAGTAGGATACTGGCCGCGGGATCCGGGAAAAGCGCGTGGGATGAATATGTCCGCTCTCATCCGGATTCTGTTTTTTATCAACTAAGCGGTTGGGGAGACGCCTTAAGCGAGGTTTTCGGGTTTAAGAGCATGTGCCTGGAAGCGCGTTCCGAGGGCCGGCTGAGCGGAGTTATGCCGCTGGTGCTGATAGACAATATCGCCGGAAAACGATTGGTTTCAGCGCCTATAGCTGTTTATGCCGGAGCTATCGGGAACAGCCCGGTTGAAAGCTCAGCTCTGGTGGAAAAAGCCATAGAGCTGACAAAAGAGCTTGGGTGTGATTATCTTGAACTGCGCAATATGAGAAGATCCGGGCTAGGGCTTCCTACAAAAGAGATGTATTCCACGTTCATAAAGGAATTACCGGAAGATCCTGGCGATTGCCTGATAAACCTGCCGCGGAAGGCCCGAGCCGCCGCCAGGCACGCTATAGACAGCGGACTTACTTTTGACACGGGGCTTGGCTACTTAGATGATTGTTACAGGTTATACGCCGTCAATCAGAGAAAACTGGGCTCGCCTGTCGTCAGCCTGCGGTGGTTTGAGAAGCTGGCGGAGGTCTTTAAAAATGAATCTGATGTCCTCGTCGTGAAGTTCGGAGGCAAA
>CAYMBK010000016.1:0-2826 GCA_964388645.1 uncultured Planctomycetia bacterium
ATTGCGAGGAACGAAGTGACGAAGCAATCCCGCTCTTATAAACAGCCATTGTTCCGTTTTAACAAAAAATGAAAAACAACAAAACCTACATACTCGGCATATCCGCTTACTATCACGACGCCGCGGCCGCTATACTTGAAGACGGTAAGATCATAGCGGCGGCCCAGGAAGAGAGGTTTACGCGTAAAAAGCACGACCCCTCTTTCCCTATTAAAGCCGCGGAGTATTGCCTCTCCATTGCCGGCATCAAGATATCAGATGTCGATGTCACGGCTTTTTATGACAAACCATTTCTTAAGTTCGAACGGCTTCTTGAGACCTATGTGGCTTATGCCCCTTTCGGCATACGGTCTTTTATCGCGGCCATGCCTCCGTGGATAAAACAAAAACTGTTCATGAAAGAACATATAAAAAACGAACTCGGGTACGAGGGCAAAGTAATATTTCCGGAACATCATCATTCTCATGCTTCAAGCGCGTTCTATCCCTCGCCGTTCGAAGAAGCGGCCATACTTACGGTTGACGGCGTCGGCGAATGGGCCACAGCGAGCATAGCCAAAGGGCAGGGCAATAAAATAGAGCTTCTCAAAGAAATAAAATTCCCGCATTCTCTGGGCCTTCTTTATTCGGCATTCACATATTATTGCGGGTTCAGGGTCAATTCCGGAGAATATAAGCTTATGGGCCTTGCTCCTTACGGAGAGCCCAGGTATGCGGGCCTTATAACGGACAAGCTCATCGACATTAAAGATGACGGGTCATTTAAACTTGATCTCAGCTATTTCAATTATTGTACGGGCCTTACTATGACCAACCGGAAGTTCAACGCTCTTTTCGGAGGCCCTCCAAGAAGGAAAGAGGGGGAACTCACGCAAAAACATATGGATATAGCCCGATCTATACAGGATGTCACCGAGTCGGCAGTTATGAAAATGGCTGAATATGCGGGCTCGGTCACCGGATGCGAGAACCTGTGTATGGCGGGAGGGGTTGCCCTTAACTGTGTAGCCAACGGAAAAATGGTAAAAGAGGGACTTTTTAAGAACATATGGGTTCAGCCGGCGTCTTCCGATGCCGGAGGGGCTCTTGGCGCGGCTTTCGTGGCCTGGCACGAGTATCTGGGGAAGGCAAGATCCGTAACAGAGGGAAGAGATTCACAAATGGCAAGCCTGCTGGGACCGGAGTTTTCCGACATTGAGATCGAAGATTATCTTATCAAGGAAAGCATTCCCTATGAGAACGTCCGGCCGCAGGATATCCCGAAACGGGTAGCTGACCTTATAGCGTCAGAGAACGTTATAGGCTGGTTTCAGGGCAGGATGGAATTCGGCCCGAGGGCTCTTGGCGCGAGAAGTATCCTGGGCGATCCGAGGTCAGAGAAAATGCAGTCGCTGATAAATAGAAAAATAAAGTTTCGGGAATCTTTCCGCCCGTTCGCCCCAAGCGTCCTTCTGGGCTCCGCCGAAGAGTATTTCGGCATGAAAGGTGAAAGCCCGTATATGCTTATGGTCTTTCCTGTCGCCGAAAGCAAACGGCTGGATAAAATGACGGAAGGCGAACTTACAGGTATAAACAAGCTGAAAGAAAAACGTTCGATCGTTCCGGCCATAACTCATGTGGATTATTCCGCCAGGGTCCAGACCGTGAAAAAGGAAGACAATCCGAAGTATTACGGCCTGATAGAAGAGCTGAAGAACCGTCACAACTGCCCTCTTGTCATAAACACGTCTTTCAATGTTAGAGGAGAGCCTATAGTGTGTACACCGGAAGACGCTTATAGATGTTTTATGCGTACGAACATGGATTATCTGGTGATGGGTTCCTTTTTGATAGACAAAAAGGAACAGGACCCTTCCAGGGTCAGGATAGAAGAAGTTAAGGAATTTGAACTGGACTAGTTATCGGCAGGGGTGTATGAAAAAGGAAAATATAGATAAAAAAGATCTAAGGCAGTTCGGAATGGTGCTGGCTCTTATTCTGGCGCTTTTCGCGTTCATTCATTTCCGAAAAGAGCACTTTGACCTGAGTATGTGGTTATCTGTGTTCTCGGGTATATCGCTTTTAAGCGCGGCCTTGATCCCGGCGGCCTTAATGCCGGTTTTTAAGATTTTCACAAAAATAGCTCACGCTCTTGGCTGGGTTAACACGAGGCTGATACTGGCGCTTGTTTATTATATAATAGTTACTCCCATAGGCCTGGTTTTCCGGATATTAAGAAAAGATCTTTTGGGATTGAAAATGGACAAAAACAAGTCAAGTTACTGGCTGGAACACCACTCCGGAGGCGTTACTACAGAGTCTTTGGAAAAACAGTTTTAGCGCCGGGGCGCGCGCCTGGTCTCCGGGACATGAGGCCGTAAGGGGGGCGTTTGGTTGTCTGGTCATCGAGAGGAAGCCGTCGGGTCCCGAGCAAAGCGAGGGGTAAGGCCGACGAAGAGCTCTTAAAGATAGTGTAACGTAAGGCGGGCACTTCCGTGGTCATCGCGAGGAGGCCCTAGGGCCGACGAAGCGATCTCAAACAAAAGGTTGAACATATGGGAAAAATGGCGATAATAAGAGAATTGTGGGATTTCATGAAAGTCCGGAAAAAGTGGTGGCTTCTGCCCATAGTGATAATGCTGCTGCTTTTGGGACTTTTGTTGATATTTACCCAGTCATCAGCCGTCGCACCGTTCATTTACACGTTGTTTTGAGCAAAGGAGCAAAGAGGTAAGGGGGAAGAGCAAAGAGGTAAGGGCAAAGTGGTACAAAGACCCGACTTTGCGAGGAGTTCACGGTTTCTGAAACTGAAGACGACGAAGCGAACTAATAATATGAAATAAGACA
>CAYMBK010000017.1:0-2617 GCA_964388645.1 uncultured Planctomycetia bacterium
CTCCTTTCCCGAGGCCTGCGCCACGGCACCCGCTTTTTTTTATATCCTGCAGAAAATCCCAAATAGAAGAAAAACTAACACTAAAATTTTCCTCTAAGACCTCATGATACCTAAAATATTTTCCCAGAGACTCAGATATCTCATCCTTGTCCGCGAAGAGGTTTGAACTAAGCCGGCATCTCGGCCCGAAATGCGTTCTAATGACCTCTTTCAACTCCCGGAACGTCTCCGGTCCGTAAATTGAAAAGCATATAGTTCCTCCCGGCTCTAAAAGCCCTGAAAAACGGGATAACGCCATATCTACGTCCTCAAACCATTGAAAGCTCGCGTTAGATGTTACCAGGTCGCATTTTTCACCCGTATAAAGCTTTTCGGCATCCGAAACTTGAAACAAAATATTTTTATCTGAGATCTTTCTCCGCGCGTGATCCACCATTTCGCGGGAAATATCAACCGCTGTTATAAGGGCATCGTGGAATTTTTCAAAGAGCAGTGAGGTATAGGTCCCGGTTCCGCATCCGATCTCCAGTATCCTCGAAAAATAGTCAAGATCTATCATGTCGATCAGCTTTTCGGCGCATTTTCTCTGTATTTCGGCGTGATCGTCGTAGGTGACGGCGCTTTTTGAAAAGTTCCCTTTTATAACGGCCTTATCCGCCTCAGCTTTCACCCTACGCTCTCCTTCGGCTAAAAAGATCTTCCACATCGTATATAAAACTATCAAGCGTCGCTGTGTCATGATGAAGTGTTATAGATACCCTTAACCTTGAGCCCCCAACCGGCACCGTAGGCGGCCGGATAGCGGTAACCCACCACCCCTTTTTCCTGAGGGCTTCGGAGAATGCCAAAGCTTTCTCATCATCTCCGGCAAGTATGGGAATTATCTGGGACCGCCCCGATATGGTATGAGCGTTCGTTTTTGCCCTGAAATACGACGCCATTGCCAGCAGCTCACGCCTTCTTTCAGGCATATCTCCTACCGCGTCTATAGCGGCCGAACAGCCCGCTATTATAGGAAGAGGCAGAGCGGTAGAGTATATGAAACTTCTGCATTTGTTCACAAGAATATTTTTTGTAGCCCTGTCTGTAGCCACATAAGCCCCAAAAACCCCTAAAGCTTTACTAAAAGTTCCCATGATAATGTCTATATCGCCGGAAAGGGCTTTTTCAGCGGCGATGCCGCTTCCCCGAGGTCCGAAAATACCCGTGGCATGAGCCTCGTCCAGCATCAAAGAACAGCTATTGCTGTTCTTTATTCTGACGAGGTCCTCAATAGGAGCTTCGTCCCCGTCCATGCTGAAAAGGGTTTCAGATATGATCATGGATCTTTTAAAATTTTTTCGGTTCTTTTTCACCAGCTCTTCCAGATGTCCGGTATCGTTATGCCTGAACCGAAAGCACTTCGCGTTAGAAAGCCTTATGCCATCAACGATACTGGCATGATTTAACCGATCTGAAAAAATACAATCTCCAGCACCCAATAGAGAGCTTATAACGCCCACATTAGCCTGATAGCCCGTATTAAAGACAGTCGCGGCGGGTTTATTCTTGAATTCAGCGGTCTTCTCTTCCAGCATATGGTGGCAGGATGTACTGCCCGTCATAAGGCGCGATGAGCTTGTCCCCACTTTGGGGAAAGTAGAGCTTCTCACGGCATCGGCTATGCCGGGATGCCCGGAAAGAGCAAGATAATCATTTGACGAGAAATTCACGTATTTTTTGCCCTTGTGAGATATCTTTCCTCCCGGACAAAAAGAGATCTCAGAAAGTTCCCTGATGTGCCGCGAGGCGGCATCTCCGGCTTTACCTCTGATCTTTTCAGCTATTTTGCCCATAACGCCTCTACTTCGTCGGCCAGAGACTGATCCCGGGAAGCGTCAGCCCCCGGAATTGTAAGATATCCCCCCACCATCATCCCGTCGGCGCCCGCGGAAAAGATCATTTTGCACTTTTCTCCCATAACTTTTTCCCTTCCTGCCGCCACCGTTATAGCCGCTTTCTCCAATATCACGCGAAACACAGCCACCACCCTTAATGCCTCAAAAACTCCCATAACGGGCATATACGCCATTGGCGTCCCTTCTATCGGAACGAGAAAATTTATGGGAACCGAATCAACTTCCAATTCTTTAAGAGCAAGTGCCATCTCCACCCTGTCTTCCCAGGTTTCCCCAAGCCCAAAAATACCGCCCGAACATATCTCAAGGCCTGCGCATTTGACGGTATCAATGGTCTTTATCCTGTCACCGTATGTGTGTGTTGTTACTATTTTTGGGAAAAATCTTTCCGACGTCTCAAGATTATGATGATAGCGTGTAAGCCCCGAAGCCTTCAGCAAACTTAAAAACCCGGGGTCTATCTCACCAAGAGAAGCGCAGGGGGAAACCCCCAGCTGGGGAAATTTAGTTACGGCAGAAGCTATTACCTCGACTTCTCTGTTTTTCGCCGCCTTGCCGCTTGTAACTATTCCTATTCTTTTCGCGCCCGCTTCGGCTCTGACCCGGGCTTCGTCAATTATTATTCTCTCAGCCTTGATAGGATAGGTCTCAATTTTCGTGTTATGGCAGCCGGCCTGCGCACAAAAACCGCAGTCTTCTCCGCATGCGCCTGACTTAGC
>CAYMBK010000018.1:0-3999 GCA_964388645.1 uncultured Planctomycetia bacterium
GAGGGATATAGTCAAAGAGCTTCACGGGGAAAGGATAGATATAGTGAGGTGGTATGACGATATACGGGACTTTCTTCCTTCCGTAGTAAGCCCGGCGGAGGTATCGAGGATGGTCATAGACCGGGATAGCAAAAGAATAACCATGACCGTACCGCGCGACCAGCTGTCGCTTCTTATAGGCAAACGCGGTAGAAATATACGGCTGGCTTCCCGGCTTATGGGCTGGGATCTCCAGGCAGAAGCCGAAAAGGAAAGGCTGGGAACGCCTATAAACGAGATAAAAGGCATCACGGATAGAGCCGCGGCGATACTTACAGAGGCCGGGTATATGAACATAGACATGGTCATAGAGTCCGGGGTCGAAGGCCTTATGGAAATAAAGGGCGTGGGAGGGAAAACGGCTGAAAAGATATTCGGTATATGTGAGAAGGCCTACGCCGATGCCGTGGACGAGATGGACCGCATAAGAAAGAATTTCAGCGCGCAGCCGACGGCGAGCGGGGATGTTCCTTCCGAGAGCGGTGAAAGTTCCGGCGGAGAGGAAGAGGAAAAAGAGCCGTCATCTGATGCCGGGAGGAAGACGGAAGAAGACGGCCAGGAAAACGCCGAACCCGGCGATGACAGCATTAGTAAAGAGAACTAAAAACAAAGAGTGGGTATTTTATGTCTGTAACAATAAAGAAACTGGCGGCGGATCTTGGCGTCGATCCGGAAGTCATCCTTGAACAGCTCCGTAAGATGTATGTCGATGTGGAGGATGAATCAAGCGGTATCGACGAGAAGATAGTGGGGCTTATAAGGATAAAACTCGGCATCCCCGATAAGGCAAAGAAAAAACCGGTAAAAAAGAAGAAAAAACTCTCAGAGGCAAAACCCGACGAAAAGAAACTCCCGAAGAAAAAGGAAAAAGAAGCGGAGGCAGCAGGGGAGGTTCCTAAACCCGAAGCCGCCGAAGAGGAAAAACCGGAACAGAAAGGAAAGGCTGTTAAGCCCTCAGGTCTCACGGTCGTGGGAAAGATCGAGAGTTTGGCGGAAAAAGAGAAAGACGAAGAACAGCAGGGCGGTGAGGAAGATAAAAGCGCGCCGTCTTCTGAAGGAAAAGAGCCCGGATCTGATTCCGGCGAAGATACATCCTCCCATCGGAAGAAGAAAAAAGAGATCGAAATGCCTGATCTTGAAGTGGTGGAGAAGGGCGAGAGAAAGAAAGTTTTTGTCAAAAAACCCCGCAAAGAACATAAAAGGCCCATTATAGAAATAATTGAGAAAGAGACCGCCGAAGTGACGGTTTTCAGGAAAAAGCCGGGGAAAGGGCACAGAAATAAAACTCCGCTCAGGTACGAAGTTAAGCCTCCCGCGGGCCGCAGATCCGACCAGAAACTCAAGGTAGATGTCCCCATAACGGTGAGGAATCTGGCTCTCAGGATGAGCCAAAAACCGAGTGACCTTGTAAGATATTTTGTCGGCAAAGGAGTCCTTGCCAACATAAACCAGGATCTTGATGAGGATATGGCAAGAGATGTGATGGCTCATTTCGGATATGTGCTGGAGCTCCACGATACAATAGAGTCCATAGAGAAAGATCTGGCGAGAGAATATCAGGAAGAAGGCAAAGGGGTATCGGAAACGCGCGCGCCTGTCGTTACTTTTATGGGACATGTAGATCACGGAAAGACATCATTGCTGGACTATATACGTAAGACGATGGTCACAAAAAGTGAAAAGGGCGGCATTACTCAGCACATAGGAGCCTACAAGGTCAATACCCCGAAAGGGTCGGTCACTTTTCTTGATACGCCCGGACACGCGGCGTTTACGGCGATGAGGGCCCGCGGGGCCAATGCCACCGATGTTGTTGTACTTGTTGTGGCCGCCGATGACGGTGTAATGCCCCAGACCAAAGAGGCCATAGACCACGCTAAAGCGGCTGAAGTACCCATAGTTGTGGCGATCAATAAGTGTGATCTTCCGGGGGCAAATCCCGACAAGGTCAGAAAAGAGCTGCAAGCTGAAGGGCTCGCCCCTGAATCGTGGGGAGGAACTACGGTTATGGTTGAAGTTTCCGCTCATACCGGAGAAGGTGTAGACGAGCTTGTGGAAATGCTTTCTTTGGAATCCGAGATGCTGGAACTCAAGGCAAATCCGGGTATAAGGGCGCGCGGCGTCGTTATCGAAAGTAAAAAAACAGCCGGGCAGGGTGTTGTCGCGACACTGCTTGTCCAGAACGGGACTTTGAAGCCCGGAGATATAGTTCTATGCGGATCCTGCTACGGAAAGATAAAAGCCATGATAGACGAAAGAGGTGAAAAGATCCATAAGGCTTTGCCCTCCACTCCGGTAGGTGTCCTGGGATTGATGGAAGTCCCGTGTGCCGGCGAAGAATTTTTCGTGGTAAAAGACGAAAAGAAGGCCAAAACGTTGTCTGTTTTGAAAATAGATGAAACACGGAAAAAGAAAATGGCAGGCGGGCGCAGGGTGACCCTGGACGATCTTCACGCGCGGATAATGGAAGGCTCGGTAAAAGACATGAAGCTGATAATAAAAGCCGATGTGCAGGGATCGCTGGAAGCTCTAAGGAGTTCTCTTGAGGAACTTTCTACCTCAGAGGTAAAGCTCAATGTAGTGCATGCTACGGTGGGAAGGATAAACGAATCGGATATAATGCTGGCTGTCGTAACTAATGCCATAATAATAGGATTTCACGTCAAGGTGGAGAGCGGGGCCGAGGCCCTGGCCAAAGAGGAAGATGTGGATATACGAATATACGACATAATCTATGAAGCCGTAGCGGATGTTAAAGCAGGCATGGAAGGCCTCTTAGAGCCTGAAGAGAATGAGGTTTTTCAGGGCACGGCCCAGGTAAGGCAGGTTTTTGTAGCGAGCAAAATAGGTAAAGTAGCGGGTTGCGCCGTGACCAAGGGAACGATACACCGGAAGGACAGGGTGAGGGTAAAGCGCGCGCAGGAAGTGGTCTTCGACGGCGAGATAAACGCGCTCAAACGGTTCAAAGACGATGTCAAGGAAGTTAAGGAAGGTTTCGAGTGCGGTATAACGGTAAAGAATTTCAATGATATACGATCGGGCGACATTATCGAGGCTTATTCGGTGGTTAAAGTTGCCCGCAGGCTGGAAAGCGGCAAATGATGAAAAAGGGAACTATTTTGAGCGGAATGCGCCCCACGGGAAAACTCCATCTGGGGCATCTTGTCGGCGCTATCAGCAGTTGGGCCGAGCTCCAAAAAGAGTACAGGTGTTTTTTTATGGTCGCCGACTGGCATGCTCTCATGAGCGAATATGAGAAACCATCGGATATAAAGAACAACGGGCTGGAAATTGTTAAAGACTGGATATCATCGGGGATAGACCCTGAAGAGTGTGTTATATTCACGCAAAGCACGGTACCCGAGCATCTGGAGCTTGCGATGGTATTCTCACTGCTTACCCCGCTCGGGTGGCTGGAAAGGTGTACCACGTACAAAGAACAGCTTAGGGAACTTGAAGGGAGGATGCTGGCCACATATGGTTTTTTAGGGTATCCCGTTCTTCAGGCCGCGGATATAGCTTTGTACGCGGCCGACAAGGTGCCGGTGGGCGTAGATCAGATGCCACATCTTGAACTTACAAGAGAGATAATCAGGAGATTTCACTCTCTTTACAAAAGCGATGTTTTTCCCGAACCTGAGCCGGTGCTTACCAAAGTGCCCAAGCTGGTAGGGCTCGATAACCGCAAGATGTCAAAAAGTTATGGTAATTTTATATCGATATCGGATACCGAAGATGTCCTTAGAAAAAAAGTTTTCAGCATGTATACAGACCCTAACAGGATACGCCCCGATATTCCGGGTAACGTGGAAGGCAATCCTGTTTTCGTTTATCATGATATATTTAATACTGATAAGGAAGAGATATCAGATCTGAAAGAAAGATACCGGAGAGGCAAAGTGGGGGATGTGGAGGTAAAGGAAAAACTTTTCAGGGCTCTCAACGCCCGGCTGGAACCCA
>CAYMBK010000019.1:0-6418 GCA_964388645.1 uncultured Planctomycetia bacterium
TTCTCCCTCCCACGAGGAAATACTAAAGGTAACTCTACTACGGTAAGCCC
Organism: uncultured Planctomycetia bacterium; assembly: GCA_964388645.1. Lineage (GTDB taxonomy): Bacteria > Omnitrophota > Gorgyraeia > Tantalellales > Tantalellaceae > SLID01. The sequence continues at coordinate 51 of CAYMBK010000019.1, forward strand.
ACATACTTGTGGGGAAAGGAAAAGTACCACAGAAAGATTGACACCGACAGGCTCGGGAATCATCTTGCGTGGCGCCGGGGTTTGATGTATAATTCGAGCTAGGGGATTTTTACAAAAAAGGGGGGATTTTATGAGAAAAGCTGTTTCTATTTTAGTGGTACTGGTCGTAGCGTTCGCGTTTGCGGCCGAGATCATGGCAAAGGAACCGTCCGGGCCAGCTATGGATGCCGCAAAGAAAACCGGCAGATATTCCAGGGACGTAGTTCACGGGTCTGTTAACACGGTAGGTAAGGCGGTCAAGGGAACTACCGAAACTGCGGTAAGCCCTTTCGCCGCGATGGGAAGGTTGCTAAAGGGAAAAGCCAAACCTCAGGAAGTGGTGACGGATCCTGTCAATAAAGGCGGCAGGACGGTAAAAGATGCGGCAGTAAATACCGGCAGAGCGGTGCGTGGCCGGAAATAAGTGAATTTAGAGTTAGTTGATGATCCCCCCGGAGGCTTATAAATGGCTTCCGGGGGGGTTTTCTTTTTCCGCGCGAGCTGGTACGCCGATGAAAGAACAGGGACGGACATCTTCTCGCCATCGTAAGACCTTTACGGCAAGGGATATATCCTATATAATGTGGAGCATGAGAGACGCGAAATCTTTACCTATAGGGGTGTTCGATTCCGGGGTGGGCGGCCTGACGGTTGTACGGAGTATCAGGAAAAAACTCCCGGCAGAAAACATAGTCTATTTTGGAGATACCGCCCGGGTGCCGTATGGCAATAAGGCAAAATGTACTGTAGACAGGTTTTCCCGGGAAATAGTGGATTTTCTTCTCGGTAAACAGGTTAAGGCCATAGTGATAGCCTGCAACACCGCGTCCAGTTATAGTTTATCTTTTCTGTCCAGGGACTATGATGTCCCGGTATTCGGTGTCATAAAACCCGGAGTAAGAAAAGCGGTAAGTATATCGAAAAACCGGAAAATAGGGGTTATCGGTACAGAAGCGACGGTTTCAAGCGGGTCTTACGAGAAAGAGTTACACAAGTCCGCTTCCGGGGGTTTTAGGATATTCCCCGTAAGTTGCCCTCTTTTTGTTCCTCTGGTTGAGAACAGGATGGGGTCAAGCGAGATAACCTTTCAGATAGCGGAAAAATATCTTAGGTCTTTGAGAAAAAAAGGGATAGATACGCTCATTCTCGGATGCACGCACTATCCCATGCTAAAAGGCGTAATATCAAGGGTGATGAAAGGGGTCACGCTAGTGGATTCTTCCGAAACCGTGGCTGAAGAAGTCGGCAGAGCTCTCGGCAAGGAGAAACTTTCGGCAGGAGCACGGAGGGGAAAAGGCCGCATTATCTGCTACGTAAGCGATGCGCCCGAAAATTTCAAAAAAATATCAAGGATCTTCCTCAAAGAGGAAGTTATGATAAAGAAGGCGGTTTTGGGATGATCCGGGAAATATCGGACCAAAAAATAGAAAAGAAAGTCGAAGAGTTGTGCTACAAGGCGAATGTCATTGTAAGGCCTGATGTCCGCAAGGCGTTCGTAAAAGCTTTTGGGCGAGAGAGGTCTCGCTTAGCCAAAGAGATGCTGAAGATCCTTATGGACAACACGGCTATATCCCGGCAAAAGAGGTTGCCGCTATGTCAAGATACCGGGCTTACGGAGGTTTTTGCCGCAGTAGGCCGAGATGTTCATATTAGCGGCAAAGGACTCGCGCGTGCTGTTGACAACGGGGTAGAAAGGGCTTACACAAAATACAATTTCCGGAAATCGGTCGTACTGGATCCATTGACAAGGGAGTATAAGAGCACCAATACGCCGGCGATCTTACATACGGATCTTGTAAAGGGCGACCGGATAAAAATAACCGTTATGCCCAAAGGTTTCGGTAGTGAGAATAAGAGCAGGATATCTATGTTAAACCCAACAGCCGGGGAGAAGGATATAGTGGAGTTCTGCGTAAAGACCGTGGTTTTAGCCGGGCCGGATGCCTGTCCGCCCTATATTCTCGGGGTAGGAATAGGCGGAACAATGGAAAGATGCGCTCTTTTATCCAAAAAAGCTCTTTTAAGGCCCATAGATAAAGAAGCCCGGTCAGCACGGCTGCGTAAACTTGAAAAGAAGATCCTAAAAAAAGTGAATTCACTCGGGATAGGGGTAATGGGTTTTGGCGGCGCGTCAACTGCTTTAGCCGTGAGCGTGGCGGTAGAATCTACACATATAGCCGGATTGCCTGTGGCGGTATCTTTATCCTGCCACTCCTTGCGTTCGGCTTCGGGGAGTATATGAAAAAGGCCATATCCCACGGAAAAGGCCATGTTTGGAAAAAGGTTAAGGCCCCTTTAAGCCGGGAGGCCGCGTGCCGTCTTAAAGCGGGAACACTGGTGCTTTTTTCAGGTGTAGTTTATACCGCCCGGGATCAGGCGCATCTTCGTTTTGTTCAGATGCTGGAGAAGAAAAGGGCTCTGCCGGTAGATCTCAAAGGACAGGTAATATACTATACCGGGCCGACGCCTCCGGGAAACCGCAAGATAGGTTCCTGCGGGCCGACTACATCGGGAAGGATGGACAGTTTTACATCCGCTGTTCTTAGAACGGGGGTCCGGGGACTGATTGGAAAAGGGAGAAGGTCAGAAGAAGTGAGGAAGGCGATAAAGGACGCGGGGGCGGTATACTTTCTGGCTCCCGCGGGAGCGGGGGCATATCTTTCTGAAAAGGTCGTTAGAGCACGGGTTGTAGCGTTCAAAGATCTAGGCCCCGAAGCTGTGTACCGCCTTGAGGTTAAAGATATTCCGCTGGTGGTAGGTATAGACTCTCAGGGAAATGATGTTTATGCCGGGATCGAAGGGGCTGTAAAGGTTCCGGGTATTGCCGGTAAGACAGAGCGTAAAGCGGCTGGACGGCCCGGAGCCGTTTGAACATGTGACTTTCGGATCGGAGATGTGGTAAACTGGCAATCGAAGGGAATTTGCCGAACAATAGGGAGAGCTTTATGCGAAGTGACGGGAGAATGCCCAATGGGATGCGCAAGATCAACATAATCCCTGATTATATCGAGTATGCCGAAGGATCATGTCTTTTCGAATCCGGGAAGACCAAGGTTGTATGCACGGCAAGTGTCGAGGACGGCGTGCCTCCTTTTCTGAGAGGTAAAGGCACGGGGTGGATAACCTCGGAATATTCGATGCTTCCGAGGTCATGCCAAAGAAGGGTTCCCCGAGAATCTACGCGCGGAAAAACCGGCGGAAGGACACATGAGATACAACGATTGATCGGCAGGTCAATGAGAAGCGTTATAGGTATGGAAGCGCTGGGTGAGAGGACCATATGGATAGACTGCGATGTTCTTCAGGCCGATGGCGGGACGAGGTGTGCCGCTATTAATGGCAGCTTTGTAGCTCTTTACCTTGCCCTGAACAAGCTCAGAAAAGCAAAGTTGTTCGATGCTGTGCCTATACATAATTTTGTGGCCGCTATCAGCGTGGGAATGGTCGGAGGTACGGCGTGTCTTGATCTCAATTATGACGAAGACTGCACGGCTGAAGTTGACATGAACGTTGTTATGACGGATGCCGGAGAATTCGTTGAGATACAGGGCACGGCGGAAAAAGAACCGTTCAGCCGGGAACGAATGGACGAGATGCTGGGATTCTCGGGTAAAGGTATAGAAAGGATAATTGAAAAACAGAAAGAAACTTTACGGGGAGCGGGAGCATTATGAAACTTCTTCTTGCTACACACAACAAAAACAAACGAAAAGAACTCAAAGCTCTTCTGGGAGATTACAAAAACCTTTCGGTGATGATCTTGGATGAGCTGGGAACGGAACCTCCGATAATCGTCGAAGACGGGAAGACGTTCCGTCAGAACGCGGTAAAGAAAGCGCTGACCTTATCGAGGTTTTTCGACGGGCTTGTCCTGGCCGATGACTCCGGCCTTGAAATAGCCGCTCTTGACGGTAAACCCGGGGTGAGGTCGGCGCGTTTCGCCCGGGCCAAAGCCCTGGACGAAGAGAACAACGAGAAAGTCTTAAAGCTGCTGAATTGTATTCCGGAAAAAGACAGGTCTGCCCGGTTTGTATGCCATCTTGCCCTGGCTTCCAAAGGGTATCTTCTTGAAAATTTTGAGGGAGTTATAAACGGCAGCATTTTGGAGGGCCCCCGAGGCGGCAACGGTTTCGGATACGATCCGCTTTTCCTGCCAAAAGGAAAGGATAAGACATTTGCTGAAATGACCCCGGATGAAAAAAACAAGATCAGCCACAGGGCACAGGCGCTTAAAAAAATGCGAACGGCTATAAAGAAACATCTGAAATAGCTTTAGGGCGGATCCGTGATAATGATGCGGTATAGCCTTGCGTTCAGCCGGCATGCCGCATCCTGCGACAACCTTTTCTATTAAGCGGCAAGGAGATAAAATTGAACTGGGGAAAAGTATGTTTGGCGGTCCTTATGCTGGCATGGTGCCCGGGCTGCAGAACGGTCAGGGCGGTAAAAACCCCTTTGGTTCCATGGGTTCCCGGAAGGGCCGTTGAAAAAAAACTTGCCTCTGATAGGACATGGGGAACTATCAGAGAAAGAAATCTCAAATCTTCACGTCCGCTCGATGTGGGGGACGTCATAGACATAGCTTTAGAAAATAATCCCAAAACCCGTCAGGCCTGGGAAACAGCCAGGGTGAAAGAGGCCGAAGCCGTGCAGTCCTCTGCCGGATTATATCCACAGTTCCGGACGACAATGGAGGTTGACTACCAGCGATCGGTTTATAACCGGCATGTAGTCAATGCCGACCGGTCCGGGTACGGCCCCGGGGCTTCCGCGGATTGGCTGATATTTGATTTTGGCGGAAGAAGCGCCGGGATAGAGAAGGCGCGGCAGCTTCTTGTGGAAGCCAATTTCGAGTTCAATAAGATAATTCAGGATGTGCTTCTCGATGCCATGACCGCGTACTATGCCATGAAAACCAGCATCGCCATGATGAAGGCCCGGGAAGCAGACGTGGCCGACAGTTTGAAGTCCCTGGAAGATTCCCGCGAAAGGTTGGATGCCGGCCTTGTTTCCGAACTGGATATGCTTCAGGCGGAATCAGCTTACAAAAGAGCGTTATATCTCCTTGAGGCCGGGAAAAGCGACCTAAATTCCGCAAAAGCCGATCTAGCCTTTGAGTTAGGTGTTCCGGCAGATACGCTTATCGAATTGTCTGAAGAGGAAGACGAGGACCTCCCCGATATAAAGGAAAAGGATGTAACCTTTTTGATCGAACAGGCACTTATCAAAAGGCCGGACGTGGCCGCCGCGAAAGCCGGTTTGATAGCTAAAAAAGCCGAGGTTGCCAGGGTTACTTCGGACCTTCTCCCAAGCATAAAAGCCGGAGGCTCGGCGTCTGCCGAGTGGTACTCGTATTACGGAAATTTAAAAGATGCTCCTGACAGCTACAAGGATAATTATCTTTACGGGGCTTATCTGAAGGCGGAATGGGATATTTTTGACGGGTTCAGGAACTTTTACAGAAAAAAGGCGGCAGAGAGAGAGTTCGCGGCGGAACAACAAAAACTCATAGAGATACAGCTTAATGCCAGCAGGGAAGTATGGGATCGGTACTTTATTTTTGCCGCGGCAGGAAAGCAACATGAATACAGCCGGACATTTCTTGAAACGGCTGAAAGGTCATATGAACTTGCGGCGGAAGGGTACCGTTCGGGGCTCAAGAATATCATAGACCTTCTCTCCGCGCAAAGCCAGCTTTCAGACGCGAGAAGTAAATTTATCCAGTCTAAAGAAGATCTTTTCTCGGGGGCGGCCCGTCTTTTACATGCGGTAGGAAGCCTGACGGCGGGCCCGGAGGCGCGGGAGTAGGTTTCTTTTTTCATAGGGGCATTCTATCGTTAAAACAAGGGGTTCTTTCAATGAGAATAAAAGATGACATGAAGAAAGGATCGGCCGAAATTATGGCCGGGGTCAAAGATCTAGCTCGAAGACCCGGAATGATGATCCTTATTTTTTTCTTTGCGCTGCCTTTTGCGGTAAGGGGATGCGCGCCGACGAAAAAGCCGTCCCCTCACCCGCGGCCTGTAGAAACCGCTTTGGCGGCCAAAAAAGACGTTTCGATATATCTGGATGCTTTCGGGCAAATGGTGTCGACGGGCGATGTGGACATAAGGCCGCAGGTTACCGGTAAAATACTAGAGGTGAAATTCGTTCAAGGCGATGAAGTGAAAAAAGGGGATATTCTTTTTTTGATAGACCCGGCTCCTTATCAGGCGGAATTTTCCAAGGCAGAGGCCCTTTTAAAAAAAGATACCGCTCTTATGCGCCTGAAGTCAGATACGCTTTCGAGGAACAGGCGTCTTTTTGAAAAGGGCTTGATATCCCGGCAG
>CAYMBK010000020.1:0-4908 GCA_964388645.1 uncultured Planctomycetia bacterium
GGTGAGATCCATTACCTTCTCCGTTATTTTGTCGAAAGAACAGTATTCTTTTTTTACGCTTTTCTCGGCCACTACCGTTCCGGAAAGATCCATTATAACGGCTCGAATAGAGGTATCTATGGTAAGATGCGGGGCCCCCAGATCTATGCCTATACTGTAACCGTACTGTTTGTTAAGCTTGAGAAGTTCGGGCCTTCTTCCTCCCGTGGATATATCAAGCCCGGTCTCAAAAACGAGCTTGTTCTTTATGTATTTGCCGACGTAGTTAGATACCGTAACTATGTTCAGGTCCGTAGACTTAGAAATATCAGCCCTTGATATCTCGCCGCCTCTGCGTATAGCGTCGAGTATACTGAGATTACGACGCTCTTTTTCCGACAAACGCGTATCCCGGGCCAAAAAACTTTCCATGCCTTCCCCCCTTCCCTTTTAGGGCAAGCTCTCTTTTACCTCGGACTCGGTTTTGAATACTGCGCCTTAACGACTTCCTGAGCAGGTTTGTTCTGAGGTACAAAACCAAGGTTATATTCCCCGCCCATTCTCACATTGGTTCCCCAATACCACCAGTAAAGGCCGTAAAACCATTCCTTGGGCCAGAAAGTATCCAGAATAGCCCTGTAGTAGTTTCTCTGCAGCTCGAGATTCACTTCGCTTCTCTGAACATGTTCCCATGGCCTTATCGCCGCCCCGTCAGCCGAAGCACATCCTATCTCCGGTAGTATTATAGGCTTTTTAACAAGCTCATAAAAATCGTCCATCCCGGCCACCCATTGCTTAAGACCTTCCACAAGCTCTTCATATGTCGGAGCCATTTTTTTGGTAAGCGGGAAGTAAGCGTTCACACCCACAAAATCCAGCTTATCCCAGAACCTGATGTCCTGGTACCTGTCCCAATGAGCGGCATATGTAAGAAGCCCGTCATACCGCGACCTGACCTTACTGATCAGCCCTTCCCACATATAACCTTTAGCCGTTGCCGCCGTGGAAAGTTCGGTCCCTATACAGAATATCTCCACTTTTTCCTTTACGGCCATATCAACGTAATGCATTATGAAATCGGTATAATCCGAGAACCATTTTTCCCAGTCGGACTCTCGTAAACAGCCTATCTCTCCGCGCCAGCTTCCGTCCGATTCATCTATAAGATCAAGATGAGGCTTGAGCATTACTCTCATCCCCAGGCTATGCGCTTTACGTATCGCGTGAACCATAGCTTCGTCTGACGGGGTTTTCTCAGTTCTTTGTATGTCTCCCGACCAGCAGGTGGTCTGATACCATGTGGCATGTATCGCCACCCATTCAGCTCCGGTTTCTCTCATAGCCTCCAGGGATTCATCTGAAAATTGGCTTAAATACCCGTCAGGTGACCAAGTGCAATATCCAAACCCTTTTTGGAAATTAAGTGAGGGTTTTTCCGGCTTCATCGCCCTCATGGCCATCGTTCCGGCTACCGCCAGAGCGATAACCACCAAAACAACCCCCAACAGCCCCATACTGCCGCCTTTCTTAGCGTTCTTGTGTTTTTTTGCCATTGCCTTCTCCCTTTCAGTTTAAGATGACTGACATTGTCTTTAGCGGTCGATGCCCATATTGCAAAGCCGTTCATAGCGGAACGGCGCCTTTTATCGATCCATATTTTCCGTCCCCTTCATCACAAGCCCTGACAAACGGGTTTTTAAAAGTACTGATTAATTGTAAAAAACCCAACCGCGGTCCGGGGAAACCATTAAAAAAAACTTCACATTCCCGGAACCGCGGAAAGACCCTCTATGCCGCGTTACCTCCCGACACGTACGTTATCTATAAAGATGTCGCCCTTATATTTGGGTTTGTTGTTCGATTCCACCCTTATGGCTATTTTTCTTACATCTTCGGCGAATTTTTCGTCCGGCACTATTCTTTTCCAATCGTAACTTCCCGGTTCAATACTAGCCGTAACTGTTATCCATTCTCCGGGAATAAGCGGATAACTTCTGCTCATCTCCACAAAACGCCAACTATCCCCTACGGTAAGTATGATGTTGGAAGTGAGGCCTGGCGGGGCATCAGCGGGCAAATACACATCCGCTCGTATAACGCGGTATTTACTCAGATCAAGGTACTGCTGTATCTCGACAAGAGCCGCGGTCCAGTAACCTCCGGGGAAATCAGCGTTCACTTTCATACTGCTGGCTCCTTCGGAGACCGCTTCATCTGACACTTCCAACCCCGAAGCCACATAATCGTTCTTTCCCATGGCCCACTGCGGCACTTCCCATCCGTCAAGCCCGCCGCGCTCAAAACCGTAGTAAGTCTTCTCTTCCGTTATTGGCAGCGTTGAAGGCGCGGGTACTTCCGGTTTTTGCGGCACTCCGGTTACCGCCGCTATCTCGGAGCCCGAGGCCGGTGCCCCGGAGGCCTCAGGCTTAGACGCGGAAGGTTTGCTGGATTCTTCCTGCGCGCATCCAGAGGCAAAAACCATAGCGCAAACAAACAAAACCGCCGCAGGAACGGCGAAACTTTTTTTCAAATGTTCCATAATAACGCTCCCTATTTAAGTATCACACTAAAAGATCTTTCTCTCGACTGTAAGATCCTGCCCTACTACTTGATCAGCCGCACGTTATCTACGTAAAAAGGACCGGCATACGCGGGCTTATTGTTCGACTCTACCCTTATGTCGATCTTCCTGACATCCTGCCTGAAAGCCTCTGTCACTTCCATGCGGCGCCAGTCTATGCTTCCGGGGCTTATGTCCGCTTCCACCTTTACCCATTCTCCCGGAACAAGGTCAAAAGAACGCGACATTTCAACCCACTGCCAGTTATCGCCGACGGTCAGTATCATCTTAGCCTTGAGCCCCGTAGGAGCGCCTGCGGGAAGATATACATCACATGCCAGAGCGCTGTAGTCGGACCAATCGAAATACTGCATTGTTTCTACTATGGCTCCCGCCCATCTTCCTCCGGGAAAAACAGCTTCGACCATAAGGCTGCTGTTTCCCTGGGACGCGAACTCTTCGGAAATGTTCATGTTTTCCTGGACATAATCGGGCTGTTCATATGCCCAATCCGGGATTTCCCAGCCTTCGGCTCCGCCTTCAAAACCAAAAAGGACTTCTTCTGCCGCCGCGAAAGAAAATCCCGCGGCCGCAAAACTCAATATCACCGCTGTTATCATACATTTTTTGATCATTACACCCTCCTTGTTAATTGTTATTCTTCCTCATCCATCCATTTCATTATGATCTTTTCCGCCTCTTTTCCTTTTACCGTAAAACCAAGCGGACTCCACCTGTCCTGGGGAAAATACTGCCATATGTAGTAACCTTCGAACCAGGGCCTTTTTGTAAGCACCGTAAATACCGCTTCAAGGCTTTCCGCCTGAGCCTTCTGATCTTCGATATTCGATGTTGCAACCCAGGGCCTCATGGCGGCCCCCCTGGCCGACGGATATCCGATCTCCGTAAGGACTACTCCCATATGAGTAAGACCTTTATCTTCTCTCCAAGACTCGATCTCATCGGCAACTCTCTCCCAGGACGATATAAGTTCCTCTAAAGACGGGTCTTCTGTGCCGGAAAGGGGGAAATAAGCGTCTATGCCGATATAATCGACTTTGTCCCAGAAAGGCACTTCCTTATATTCCGTCCAGTTGGCAGCATATGTAAGTACGCCGCTGTAAATTTCCCTGACTTTTTCTATTATGCTTTCCCATCTGTGCGTCCATGCGTCAAAAGTCGTAGCTTCCAGTTCGGTACCCACGCAAAAGATCTCCGCCCCGGTTTCCTCGGCCAAACGGGCATACCTCAGCGTAAGTTCCTCAAAACTGTCAAACCACTCCTCTGAAGGCATTATGTTTATTCTAGGTTCATCTGTCCTGGGGTCGATGTGAGGTTTTAGCATAACCCTCATCCCTATTTTGCGGCAGGCCGCGATAACATGTCTTAAAGCCTCGTCGGTTGGGGTATCTCCGTCAGGCGTGTCGTTGGCAAAAACTGTCTTCGAGTCTATTCGTTCCTGGTACGCCGGAACCATTATGGCTATGGAATCAAACCCGGCGTTTCTCAAATAAGCCAACATCATATCGGAAGAGGCGCTCAGGAACTCTTCGCCCATCCATGATGTGTACACAATCCCCTTCTGAAAAAAGTTTTCGCTAAGAGGCACGGCGTCCTGGGCTAATCCCTCAAGAAGAGCGTCAGCCTCCTTTCTCATATCCTGATCGTCGCCCTCCAGCATGTACTCTTCCCGGGTCATTTTTGCGTGCGGATTCAACGAAATGGGCCCGAATATCTCTGTTTCCCATATGGATATTCCCCAGTCCTCGTTGACTTTTTCAATGCCAAGCACTTTTATGTAGCGGCATTTGACCGGATCGAATGTAGACTCCATCGTTCCGCCGCCGAACTCCTTTTCCCGGCTCATTTCCTTCCATGAAACAGCGTCATTAGACGCGAGTATTTTATAATCTTTGGCAAAAGCCCGTTCCCACTTGACTACAACATTGCTCACAACGCTTTCCTGTCCGAGATCGAAATATATCCACTGTGAGTCTTCGAGATAATCACTTGACCATCTGGTGAGCATGTCGCCGTCAGCGGCTTTCATGGGATCGGGCTCAGGAGCCCAATCGGGCGTCTGGTCAAAACTGGACGCCACGGCATTTTGCACTTCGAGGTATCCCAGCGGTTCATCTTGAGTAACCCGGACGGTTTCTAGCATAGCCTCAGCTTTTTCGGGTTTTACGGTAAGGTCAAGCTCATCTTCAGCAGATACCACCGCCGCGGTATCGGATCTTCCCATTTTTGAACTCGTTTCTTCTTTATCGGCGCATCCGGACGCCATAAGCACGCACAGCCCCATCAACAACAGAGGCCTTACCGCTGCTATCCCTATCCTTTTCATCATCCCTTTTCCTTTCATTTAA
>CAYMBK010000021.1:0-2906 GCA_964388645.1 uncultured Planctomycetia bacterium
GTCAACCCGCGGATGGGATGGTAAGAAAAAAGGAAGAGCCTTTGCCGAATATTGACTCTACTCTGACGCTGCCGCCATGCTCTTCCGCTATATGTTTTACTATGGAAAGCCCGAGCCCTGTACTGCCTGTCTCGCGGGATCGTGACTTATCGACGCGGTAAAACCGTTCGAATATTCTCTCGAGATGTTCATCCGGTATCCCGGGTCCGTTGTCTTTTACCTCTATTTCCACGAACCCTTCCGCCTCACGCGCGAAAATGGCCACCTTGCCGTTCTCCGGCGTATATTTCACGGCATTATCAGCAAGGTTTAAAAGCGCCCGGAACACCATTCCCTTATCTGCCAATATGAAAAGTTCGCTTTCATCAACAACATTCTCGATCGTTATATTTTTAAGCTGCGCTTGTTTTTTAATTTCAGAACACACCTTATCGGCTATCTCGAGCGCTGAACATTTATTTAGTTCAAGGGGGACTTTACCCGATTCAATACTTGAAAGTTCCAGAAGGTCCTCTATGAGCCTTACCAGACGTTCGGAATTCTCCTCTATTATTTTCACAAACTCCGCGGCATGTTCCCTGTCGTCAAGAGCTCCCGAAGAGAGGGTCTCGGCAAAACCCTTTATATTCGATGCCGGGGTCCTAAGCTCATGTGAGACGTTTGCCACGAAGTCCCTGCGCATCCTTTCAAGTTTTCTCATCTCGGTTATATCATGGAACACCATTACGGCTCCCTTGGTCATAGTATCGCGGACAATAGGTGTTCCGTTGACCACCACCACTTTGTCCTGTGCGGAAAGAAGGATCTCCTTTTTTACGGAAACCATCCGGCCCTCTAAAAGGCCGTCGGCTATTTCCTGTATCTCCGAGTTCCTTATGACTTCAAGCGGCTTTTTCCCTCTAGCGGACCCGATAACACCGAAGATCCCTCCCAGGGCTTTGTTAATAAGGATGATCCTGTTTTTTATATCCACTACCATAACACCGTCCGACATGCTGAGAAGCACCGCTTCAAGGCGAGACCTCTGAGCGGTGATCTCCTTTATCCTGCTTTTCACCTCTAATGTCATGTTGTTGAACGCCTCGACAAGATCCCCTATCTCGTCTTTGGGACCGGAATATATCTTCCGGTCAAAATTACCTCCGGATATCTCGATGGCAGCCGAGGATATTTTCTTTATCGGACGGGTTATAAAAAAAGCGGCACCGAAGCTCAGCATACCTGATACAAGAAAGGCCGCAAGAAGAGCCAGCAAAAGTATTTTTTTTAGGCGAGCCGACACTGTTTCTATGTCGGTGAGAGGTACCGCCGCTCTAACAAATCCCACGGGCTTTTTTGACCCCAGGGTGACAGCGATGTAAAGCATGTCCTTATTTATCGTGGTGGAATATCTACGGCTCTCCCCGATCCCTGTCGAAAGGGCGCCCTGTATTTCCGGCCGGACCAGATGATTTTCCATGTCCCGGACAGCTTCCGCCCCCATGTCGGAATCTCCCAGCACCGTCCCGTCAAGCGCTATCATTGTAACTCGCGCGCCTATTACCTCTCCTACCCCTATGCTCAGTTCGCTTATCTCTTTGAACCGCGGGTACCCCGGGAAATCCTCCTCTAAAAATAACTTCGCCAAAAGAACTTCTTTGGTTATCGCGGTCTTTATTTTCTCGTAAACATAATCTTTCAGGACGGAATCAAGGTATGTGAATACCCCCAGCAATATAACCGCCATGATAACGCAAAAAACAAAAGCTATTTTAAAATGCAGCTTTATCCTCAAAGCTCCGTCCTTATCCTGTTCTCCCTCGCACCTTATTCCTGCCGCGGATACCGCGGAAGATCTTTGTCCGGGCTATTTCTAAACCCGTAACATCAGTGATCTTCGCTGAAACGATACCCCACTCCCCTTACAGTCTCTATGAGCTCTCCCTCTTTGCCAAGTTTTGTCCTGAGCCTCTTTATATGGGTATCTACCGTCCGCGTCGTGACATCGGCGGCGATATCCCATACCTCATCGAGAAGTTTATCCCGGGACTGCACCCGCCCTTTTCTGCTGATAAGGGTCTTGAGAAGATTAAATTCCATGTTGGTAAGTTCTATCTCTTTTCCGGATACCGTAACCTTGTGCCTGGCAAGGTCCATAACAAGCTTACGCTCCTCGAACAAAGATTCCTCCATAATATCTTCCCTGTCCCTTTTAAGTACGGCTTTGATACGTAAGACAAGCTCCCGGGGGCTAAAGGGCTTCACCATGTAGTCGTCGGCTCCGAGTTCGAACCCGACTATCCTGTCAACTTCCTCTCCTTTTGCCGTAAGCATTATTATCGGTAGCCCCTGAAAATTCTTTTCCTGCCGTATTTTCCGACAGACCTCAAGCCCGTCCATCCCGGGAAGCATTATGTCCAGGACGACAAGATCCGCTCGGGTTTTCAGCAAAGTTTCAATAGCTTCCTCTCCGCTGTTTACGTTTAAACACGAAAAGCCTTCCTTCTCAAGATTATAGCGGATGAGCTTAGAGATATTCTTGTCATCCTCCACGACCAGCACTCTGACCTTGCTCATATCATCCCTCCAGATCGGTTTCTTTTGTTTTCATTATACACCCATACATTAATTTTTGTATATTGTCTTCCTTTCCAGTTACATTCATGTTCTTACTGTGTTACATTCCGGTTAAATTTTCCCGTATAGCATTGAATGAAACAGTAGTCAGGGTTCAGGCCTCATCAACAGTGCTTGCAGAAAGTCAGGGGTCAGGCCCCGTCGCAAGTCCTTTCCCCATGCGCTGCAGCGGAGAGTTCTCTTCGATCAAAGGGTTCCCGTTTGGAATTGTTATGTAAAGTGTCAAGCTTTCTGTTAACTAAAAGTTCGCGATTTTGGTCATAATCTCATTCCTCATGTGTTAACTAATG
>CAYMBK010000022.1:0-9031 GCA_964388645.1 uncultured Planctomycetia bacterium
CACATAAGGAGCTCCCTCCGGGTCTCCGGGCCCGTTCGAAAGAAGTACCCCGTCAGGATCAAGAGCAAGTATGTCCTCCAGGACGGATGAAGCCGGCATAACGCTTACCCTGCACCCTCTTACGGCAAGATCCCTGAGTATGTTATACTTCACTCCGCAATCAAGGACCGCTATATGAATGTCCCCTTTGTCTCTCCACGTGTATCTTGACGGAGACGAAACTTCTTTGACCATATCCTTGCCGACTATGTCCGCTGTTTTTTTAGCTTTTTCGCAAAGGCTTTTCAAAGAGGGGCCTTCAGGCGATATTACCCCTTTCATTGAACCGCTTGAACGGATATGCCTTGTAAGAGCTCTCGTATCAACGCCCGTTATCCCGACTATCCCGTTTTTTTTGAAATATTCATCTAAAGACATACAAGATCTGTAATTACTTGGCACATCACAAAGTTCTCTTATGATAAAGCCCGGAGTGTGGATGCCGGCGGACTCGTTATCTTCCGCGTTTATCCCGTAGTTGCCTATGTGGGGATAGGTCATTGTGACGATCTGGCCTTTATAGGAAGGATCGGTGATTATCTCCTGGTAACCCGACATGCTGGTATTGAAGACTACTTCTCCGGCGGCCTCACATTTACCTGTATCCCCAAAAAGCCTGCCTTTAAAAAATCGCCCGTCTTCAAGTGCCACTACGGCCTTCATGATAAAAACCCCTTCTAATTGACTTCGCCTCACCTGACAGAAACAAGAAGCCCCCAACGGAAGAACAACTTCTTTGTCGTTTACCGGTTCGGCGTTGAGCCGGTTTTCCTTCACTAGAGCCTTCCCAATCATATACTCTTTCGCCGAAAAATTCAACATTTTTCGACCCGGCGGCGATGTCACTATATCTCCTTTTCGGTCTTATAACCTCCCCGCGATGGCCTCGAAAGTGCCGGCAATATATCACGCTATCTCTTCCGTCCGGGTCCGCTCACTACATGTCGTTGATATCTCCGAGGGCATCCCCCTCAAACAACACTGTAATGAACGGACCCTGAAGACAACATCAACCTATAGCTTCGTTTCCTTTCTCTCCGGTGCGTATACGAATGCACTCGGAAAGGTCCATAACCAGTATCTTTCCGTCGCCTATTTTCCCCGTACGCGCCCCTTTTATTATCGCCTCTATTGTCGGCCCCACAAAAGCCTCATTGACCGCTATCTCTACCCTGACCTTTTTCAGAAGGTTCACCTCATGAATAACCCCTCTGTATGTTTCCGTGAAACCCTTCTGCTGACCGCATCCAAGAGCGTTAGTAACCGTCATCTTATGCACGCCAGCCTCGAAAAGCGCCTCTTTCACGTCAGGCAGCTTATGCGGCTGTATCATCGCGACTATAAGTTTCATCTTAAACCTCCTATTTTTATCGCACAAAATAATTTTGCCCCGGGCTTATTTGGTCGTAAAGATCTGGAACCCCGAATAAGCTTCCATGCCATGTTCGCTTATATCGAGTCCTTTTAGTTCGTCTTCACGCGATACCCTCAGCCCTACCGCCATATCTATCAACTTGAAAATTACGGTCATGCCGGCTCCGACAAAAAGTATTAGCGCCGCCGCTCCGAGTGCCTGCACTCCCAGCTGAGCGACCCCGCCTCCGTGAAAAAGGCCGTCGCGCGCCAACCCCAGCGCCTTTTGGCCGAAAAACCCCACGGCAAGTGTTCCCCAGAGGCCGTTAAGCATATGTACCGGAACGGCTCCCACAGGATCGTCAACGTGTATCCTGTCAAGGAACACCGTCCCCAAAACTACCAATATCCCTCCGATAGCCCCTATGATAACAGATTCATAAGGTAAAACAAAAGCGCACGGGGCTGTTATAGCGACAAGACCGGCCAAAGCGCCGTTCATTGTCATTGAAAGGTCCGGCTTGCCGAACTTCTTCCAGGCGAAGAACATACCCGTAAGCCCTCCCGCGGCCGCCGCGAGGTTCGTGTTAACGGCTACTTTCGCCATTAAACTTCCGTCGCCGACCTCCAGAGTAGACCCAGGATTGAACCCAAACCACGCAAACCAGAGTATCAAAGCTCCCAGCGAGGCCAGGGCCATCGAATGCCCTTCTATCGCGTTTGCCGAGCCGTCCTTATTGAACTTCCCTATCCTCGGTCCCAGTATGACCGTACCCACAAGAGCGGCCGTACCCCCGACCGCGTGTACAACTGTGGATCCCGCGAAATCACCGAACCCCATATTGGAAAGCCATCCTCCTCCCCATACCCAATGCCCGACTATGGGATATATCGTAGCGGAAATAAGGAAGGAATATATCAGGTAGCATTTGAACTTCATCCTCTCCGCGATACCCCCGGCAACTATGGTCGCCGCGGCTCCGCAAAAAACCGCGTGGAACAACCACGCCGCTTCAAGCGGTATAGATCCTTCATGAGTGGCGTTAATAAGGAAAAATCCGTTAAACCCCATGAAACCGTTTCCCGTTCCGAACATTATGGCATACCCGAAGATAAAAAAACCCATCGAAGCCATACAGAAATCAAGGAAGTTATTCATGAGAACATTGCAGGTGTTCTTTGTCCTTATGAGGCCCGCTTCAAGCATCCCGAACCCGGCTTGCATTATAAAGACCATAAAGGCCGCTATAAGCACCCACATGGTGTCTATCCCCGCCGTGGAGGCATATCCGCCGGCATCAGACGATGCTCCGGCACATGCCGGAAACCCCGTCATAACCAGCATAGCCGCCGGCAAAACGAACAACATCCTTTTAAACCATTTAAGTACGTACATACTAGCCTCCTTGTCCACTTTTTAATATCTCTTTGTTTTTTTCGGTTCTATCCTCCGCCCGGCTTCTACCCGTCTCACAATGACGGGCAAACCTAACGGCATGACTACTGGGTAACAAAGGTCTGGAAGCCGGAATACGCCTCCATGCCATGTTCTTCTATGTCAAGCCCCTTTAACTGATCCTCGTCTGAGGCTCTTAACCCCATGGTAACCTTAATAACGTAGAAAACAGCAAAAGCAGAAATGAACACCCAGGCGAAAACGCTTACCACTCCCATAAGCTGCGTAATAAACTGGCTTATCCCTCCGCCATGCAGAAGGCCGTTCACTCCTCCGAATTTTTCTTGAGCAAAAAGCCCTACAGCGAGAGTTCCCCAGGCACCGCAGACCCCGTGTACCGAAATAGCTCCCACGGGATCGTCTATCTTCAGAACTTTGTCAAAAAACTCAACGCTTACAACCACAAGGATCCCGGATATCCCTCCGATCATCAGCGCGCTTGAAGGCGAAACATTGGCGCACCCCGCGGTTATACCCACAAGGCCGGCCAGGGCTCCGTTCAAAGACATGCTTATATCCGGTTTTCCGAACTTGATCCACACAAATATCATCGCGCTGATAGATCCTGCCGCCGCGGCAAGATTAGTTGTAACGGCTATTACCGCGATACTTAGATCCGTTCCCGAAGTGGTGCTTCCCGCGTTGAACCCGAACCATCCGAACCACAATATAAAAACACCCAATGAAGCAAGCGGGATATTATGCCCCGGGATAGCGTTCGAAGACCCGTCCGGGGAATATTTACCTATGCGCGGCCCCAGAAGGATGGCACCTGCCAAAGCCGCCCATCCTCCTGTTGAATGAACTACGGTCGATCCCGCGAAATCTATCATACCTTTGGCCGCCAACCATCCTTCTCCCCATATCCAATGTCCAGCTACAGGATATATCAAAGCCGTTATCATGGCGCTATACGCCATGTAGGATTTGAATTTTGTTCTCTCGGCCATAGCTCCTGAAACTATAGTCGCGGCGGTCGCCGCGAAAACAGCCTGAAATATCCAGAAAGCGAACTGCCACAGGCCTTCTCCCGTCGAAGGGTCCCCTGTAGACAGGAAAAAACCGCTCGTGCCAAAAACACCGAAAGCTGACGTTCCGAACATGATGCCAAATCCTACCGCCCAGAAAACTACCGAGCCCACGGCAAAATCCATAAGGTTCTTCATCATTATGTTGCACGCGTTCTTCGCTCTCGTAAACCCGGTTTCGACCATCGCAAATCCCGCTTGCATGAAAAACACCAGAAAAGCGGCCATAAGTACCCATATGGTATCTATCGCCACGGCATTCGTAGCTGCCGTAGGCTCTTCCGCCGATGCAGTCATCGCCGCTGCCAGGAAAATAAGCGGGAGGATCTTTAACGCTCTTATTATGCATCTCATCGCGTCCTCCTTTGTTTTTCTATTCTATATTTCCGCGAAATAGCTGCTCCTGGTCATCGCGAGAAAGCAAAGAGACCGAAGTGATCCCGTAAATTATTATGCATGTTGGTATCGCTTCTTCTCTCACTTCGTCCGCTCCTCTCGATGATGGAATAAAAGTCTATTTCCCTTAACTCTATTTTTCTTTTCTTATCAAACCCCTAATAGCTGAAAACTACGGATATCCCGCCGTAAAATTCGTTGGAAGCTCCGTCGTTATAAGTATCCCGGTCCAATATCAGCGAGTACGCTAAGTTAGGCGTAACGGTGAAATAGTTAAACATAGGTATATCCACTCCCATAGAGAACACCATGTCCCCCATACCTGTTTTATCGGTCCACTGTTCATTGATAATACCTGTCGTCATCCCAAGGTTCAGCGACGCCCCGGTATCGGCAAGGTCGAAAGAGTGGCTTATCCCGAATTCAAAATATGAGCCGTTCCCGCCTCCGTCGGTATTCCCTTTTCCTCTTCCCACATCCCAGTACCATGTAAATTCCGGAGAAAGGAACGTATCATACGAAACACCCAGGAACACCTCGTGGCTGTCAAAAAATTTATCGTTCCAGTCTACATTCGGGAAGGTGTAATAAACATACCCCGCGGAAATGCCGACAGGTTCCAATATTTCAGGTATATCAACCGAAAAGAACTCTGCGGCCTCACCCGCGTTGAACGCGTAGCTTATCGTATAGTCTATTTCCGTGAATTCCTGGTATCTCCCCGCGTCCCTGGACTTATCATTGTTAAGCGAGTAATTTGTCCAGAAATTGAATTCCAGCCCGTACCACGCCACCGTAATATCGTTCTGCATGACAGGCTCATCTCCCAGGTTCCATCCTCTCCATATGTACTTGGTCATAAAAGCCTGACTTACTGAAATTTCCGGTAACTCCTCGAGTCTTTCCGGAAGCCATCCGCCTTCCACGTCAAACAACGCGAAAGAAGGCGCCGCAAAAACCATTCCCGCTAAAACTATCAACCCTGCCGCTAAGACCGCTTTTCTTATTCTTCTCTTGTTCATGACGACCTCCTATGTTGATCTCTTGTTATAGTCTTACCTATTACCCCTTTGCCCGAAAAATAAAAACGCCCTCCCAGGCATTCCTTTGCCTTGAAGGGCGTCATAGCCCAAAATATCAGATCTTTTTTGACCTATCTCTTATCTTTTTCCGGCGGCCGCTATGCCAGCCCGTACCATGTTCCCAAGAACATCTTTGTTTCCGCACTGACCTCATGGTCAGAAACCGTCAGATCATCATCACCACTTCCGTATTTCCTGAGACAAAATTATCGCCTCCGCTATCTCTTTCATAGACATACGCTTGTTCATGCTGGACTTCCTTATAAGGCCGTAGGCCTCTTCCTCTGAAATACCCTGCTCCCGCATTAGTATACCTTTGGCCCTCTCCACTTTCTTTCTTGTCTCAAGTTCTTCCTGTATTACCTTTGTCTTTACCATAAGTTCGGTATTCCGTATCGCGGCCGCCGCCTGATTTCCCACCGTACTCAGAAGATTCACGTCACTTTTGGAGAATTTATAGGCTTCTGTGGTATAAACATTTACGACCCCCACTACCTTATCCTTGACCATCATAGGAACGCTTAGCATCGAAACAAGATTTTCTTTTTTTGCCAGCTTTTTCTCTTTATACCTTTCATCTTTAAGCACATCTGGAATAATAACATGTTTCTTTTCTTGAGCCACAAACCCCACGATCCCCTCACCCACTTTCATCGATCTTTCGCGGAGATATTCCTGGCTCATCGCCTGGGTCGCCCTGATACGAAGCTCGTTACTGTCTTCATCTACCAGCCATATAGCGCATATCTTAGCCGACATTACCCCGGCTGTTATCGTCACCAGGAGTTTTAATATATCCTCCAGATAAAGATCGCTGGTTATTGCCTTGCTTATTTTCATCAGAGCCGCAAGGTAATCTTTCTCAGATGATCCCGGCATTTTTCCTCCATCCACCTATTTACTGAACATCAATACCGCGTTCACAGCAAAAACAACATTTCCGCGTATGACGGAAGCGGCCAGATATTCTCCGGTATTAGAGCTTCCAATTCGTCCGCCGACTCTCTTAACCTGTTCATCTCCCTGATAACATCCGCCGATGAATCGCTCTCAAGCGCTTTTTCCAGTTTCATGATCCCTCCCAGAATATCCTCCGAGAGAGAACACACTTTTTTCAAAAGCGCCAAAGTCCTGGGGTTCTTTATTCCCAGGCCGGAGGAACTTTTTACCACCGAGGCAAGCTCATCCTGGTATCTTACAGCCGCGGGCACTATCATTGTCCTGGCCATAGAAAGCGCCACTTCCCCCTCTATTTTTATGGCCTTTTCGTACTGTTCGGTATAAATATCGTGGCGCGAAATAAGCTCTGTCCGGGAAAGGACCTTGTATTTCTCGAACATCTCAATGTTCTTTTTGTCCCTGACCTTAGCTAGCGACTCGGGCGTATTCTTCAGGTTCGCAAGCCCTCTTTTTCGAGCCTCGTCATGCCATTTTCCGGTATAGTTATCGCCGTTGAAAATTATCCTCTTGTGCTTTTTCACTATATCCGACAGCACCGCCTGAAGCTTCTTATTGAATTCTTTTTTGTTCTTTCCGCCTTTTTCAAGTTCTGTACATATCTCGTCAAGAGCTTCCGCCACGATCGTATTGATCACTACGTTCGATCCGGCGCAGTTCTGGCTCGACCCGACAGCCCTGAACTCAAATTTGTTCCCTGTGAAAGCGAACGGACTCGTTCGGTTCCTGTCGGTCACATCTCTGGGAAGAGGAGGCAAAGAATCTACCCCTATCTCTATGCTATCCGCCTTTTTGGAACTTTTCGCTCCGCCCTTCTCCAGCTGATCGATTATGTCATTAAGCTGCTCTCCCAGAAATATCGACATTATTGCCGGAGGAGCCTCGTTGGCGCCTAAGCGATGGTCGTTCCCGGCTGAAGCCACCGTAGCCCTGAGCATTTCGGCATGGGTATCTATACTCTTCATCAGGGCGCATATCATCGTAAGAAATATGGCGTTCTGATGAGGATCATCTCCCGGAGCCAGCCAGTTCTTACCGTCGGGCCCGCAAAGTGCCCAGTTATTGTGTTTGCCTGAACCGTTCACACCGGCATAGGGCTTCTCGTGTAAAAGACATACCAAACCGTGCCGTTCCGAAACCTCCCTTAAAACCTGCATTGTCATCATGTTGTGGTCCACCGCGAGGTTAAGTTCCTCAAACACCGGAGCGATCTCGAACTGCGCGGGGCAAACCTCATTATGCCGCGTTTTCGCGGGTATACCCAGCTTCCATAGTTCGCGGTCAAGTTCATCCATGAAATCCACTATTCTTGGTTTTATTGCCCCGAAATAATGATCTTCAAGCTGCTGATGTTTAGCCGGAGCTCTGCCGAAAAGGGTCCTGCCTGTCTGTATAAGATCAAGCCGTCCCTCGTAGAACGCTTTGTCGATAAGAAAGTATTCCTGTTCGGCCCCAAGCGTAGGATATGCCTTTTCCCCTTCCGTATTTACCCCAAAAAGCCCCGCAAGCCGGCAAACCTGTTTGGAAAGAGCGGCCATAGACCTGAGAAGAGGTGTTTTCTTATCCAGGGCATCTCCACGGTAAGAATAAAAAGCCGTCGGTATACAAAGCGTCGCGCCGTTCCTGCCTTCCTTTATAAAGGCCGGAGAAGGGGGACCCCATGCCGTATATCCGGGAGCCTCAAAAGTCGCCCTCAACCCCCCTGATGGAAAACTTGAAGCGTCCGGTTCTCCCTTAATAAGTTCCTTGCCGGAAAATTTAAGTATAACACCCCCGTCATTATCCGGATCTATAAAAGAATCGTGCTTTTCGGCTGTGGTTCCCGTCAGAGGCTGGAACCAATGGGTAAAATGCGTCGCCCCTTTACTCACGGCCCATGATTTCATGGCATCCGCGACTTCGTCCGCTATTCCCGGATCGATGGACTTCGCTTCTCTTATCGTCGACAAAAGAGACCTGTACGCCTTTTCCGAGAGATAGTTCCTCATGTTCTTCATACCGAAGACATTTATGCCGTAAATATCGGCTATAGATGAACTCTCTCTGTTTTTCATTGTGTTTCGCATCTGCTCTCTCCTTTATTAGACTTTACGTTCAGATTATTCTAACACTCTCTGCTTTTTAAGCAATATAAACCTTCATATTTCAAGATACCACAACCAATAAAAAAAGCCCTCATCCAGGCAATCCGTCTTGCCTAATTGAGGACTTCGTCATCCCTGGCCCTTTAAAACAAAAAGCGACGCCGTAGGCGCCGCTGACTTCACACTTCCTTGTGCTGTATCATCTCACAAAGGCATGATACATCCATATCAATATTCTGTCAAGTTTTTTTGTTTGTTTTTTTCAGTCTGGCCGCTGACCGGCGTCAACGAGGGAGTCCGTCCGCTGACTTCGACAAACACTGTCGATGAGGTCTGCCCCCTCGGAGTTGACGTATCGCAAACATCAGTGATCCCTCAAAGTTGACAAGGGCGGGGCTCTGTGTTCCGTACAGGGAGGATCCACACCGGGCGGAGGGGCCCTGGTAGGAACACAGAGTTCCGCCCTTACGATATCCTGAAAACGTGAAGAAATTCCACCGGGAAGGAGCGGAGAGGACTCTCCGCGGAAGTTGCGAAAGTCAGGGGTCACCTATGGAGATAAAGGTCAAGCGTAGACATAGCCGTCCCTTGTGCGTTCCCTCCGTTAAATTCATTCATAAAAACACCGAAACTATT
>CAYMBK010000023.1:0-9121 GCA_964388645.1 uncultured Planctomycetia bacterium
GCCGTAGCCTCGGTGGATATGTATGCCTCAAACAGCAGGTTCCATATAGACATGACCAACAATTCCGTAAGCTCACTTAACGCGCTTACGGGAGAAAGACGTTCCGGCACCCTTGTCAACGGAAGGATAGAAGAAACCGCTATGAGAAGAACGGTTGTGGCGGCGGACACGGCGCTCTCCCCGCGGCAGCATTCGGAAGTAGCCGCGGCCAGGGAAGAACTTGCCGTGGCCAAAGCCGCGTATCAGGATGCGGTAAAGGCCAAAGGCGACGCCATGTTCGACAGCAGAGGCCTACCGGCTTTCGGAGCGTCAAAAGAGCTCCTGGCATTGCATAAAGCGGAAGTCGGCCTGGCCCGGGTACAGCTCGGTCACGCGGTGGATGATCACGGCGCGATGTCACCCCAGGCGTTCAACGCTGCGGCGGAGGTATTTAAGGCGGAAAGCGCCCTGGGCGGGGCTTTTGAGAACGGTATCCAGAACGTTTACAATGCTCTGTTACCGGGAATATCCGTAAGCGGTATCGTGGCCGAAAGGATGCCCGTTGTGGAAGCGGACCTTACTCCCGCGCAGGGAGCCGCTCTTACAGATGCAATGGTTAAAGTGAATGGGGCCGCCAGAGCGTATGAAACCGCCAGGGCGGAAAAAGGTGACGCTGTGTTTGCCCTCGATGGCCGACCGGCTTTCGGAGCATCCCATGAACTTCTGGCTTTAAGAACAGCCGAATTCGAACTCGCCGGGCTGGAACTATCTCAGGCTGTTGATAATTACGGCGCTATGTCGCCTGTAGCGATGTCGGCCGCGGCAAAAGCTGTAGAAGCGAGAGACCTGCTTGTTCAGCTTCTTGGAAGAGGATCCGAGGTGGTTATGCCGTCCATAGGCGCTTCCGTTATATCTCCCGCCTCGCTGGTATCCGAAACAGCTTTAACCGCCGGACAGAGAACCGAGCTTGCCAGGGCGGAAACCCGCAGGGATAACGCTCACCGGGCGTATGAAACGGCAAGACAGAACATAGGGGACGCCGTTTTCACTGCTGCCGGAAGGCCCGCCTTCGGCGCGGCGCATGAGCTCATCGCTCTCAGGAGCGCCGAGCTTCAGCTCGCCCGGACCGGAGCCAGACATGCTGTACATAACCACGGAGCCGCTTCGTCCCAGGCTCTTATGGCGGCCGCGGAAGTCATAACCCGCGAGACGGCTCTGGCAGAGGTAACAGGACGCGGAGTGCTGGACGTTTCCCAGAAGGCCCGGCTGACAGCCATGGATAACATCTCAAGGACCCTCATAAGTCCTTTGATAACTGCTGTCATAGACCACCTGGGAGCCAGGGGAGCGAGGAACCTTGCTTCCGCCGCGGGTACGGCGCAAGGTATGGGCATGGCAAGAACGATTGTTGCCGCCTCGACCGCGGTCTCCGCGGCCCATGGCGTCTTAACTGAAAGGTTCCATAACGCTGTGGTAGCGGGACGCGGCAACACTATAAGAATAAGCTCCTCGGAGTTCCGGAAAGCTCTTGGCGATAAACAGATTGGGGTGGTTAATCAACTGAGAGAAGTGGGGATGGATGTTCCGGTTACCGGAGCCCATATTGACGATATGGTTGCCGCTTTCCGGAGCATGGCTCAAGGCCGGGAACTTAACACCGACTACGGCATCGACGCGCCTATGTTCAGCGTGGAGAACGCCAGTATAAGCGTGGACGCGGAGGGTACTGTAGAGATAGGCTTCCGTGACGCGGACGCGAAACGGGATTTTGAGAAGGGGACCTTGGTTCTTTCCCGGGAAATTGACGCCGAACTGAAAAACGCGGTCGCTAAAGCTCAAGAAACGGGGTCAGAGGAAGATATTGACACTGTTAAGTCCCTGCTTGTCAGGATACTGGTCGAAACAGCCAGATATCGAATGGCAGGGTTCGGCTTTGATGAAAGCACCGATTCTCTTGATTCCAGACAACTTATCGACATCGCCATAAAGCAGGTAGTGAGCGGCACAGAACGGCACCGGACAGAGAGCATAGAAAACCTGATAGCGGCGGTGGCCTCAGGGATACGCGAAGATCCCGGCGCGATCCATGTAGTGAATCGGGAAATAACGGGAGCGGTCGCCGCGGAAGATACGACCAGACCCGATGATCTAAGGTCCAGGGAAGCGGCTATGAGGCGTCAGACGGCAGTTCTTGTGGATATGGCCAAAGATGCTCTTGACGTGGAAAGAGCTTTCATGGCTGAGCCGATAGCTATACCTGCGGCCATGATCGCGCCCGCCGTTGGGCGCGAAGGCCTCACAACTCCGGCAGCGGTTGATGAAAGGGCCCGGTCCATCCCGCGCGTCGAAAGAGATATGCCTGTCAGTTCCGAACAGGTCATTACGGGCCTGCAAAAAGCTGGTTTTTATCCGGTAGAGGTCCAAATGACCGACCGTTTGGAAACCGCCCGCACAATAGGGGATGTTATCACCATGCTCAGACAGGGAATGGAACTCTCCAATGACAAGGAGATACTGATGTTAAACGCGGAGGATTTTGACAAGGCCGATACCTCGGACCTGAACGATCTCGTAAACACTTTCGACGTCCTGAATGCCTCCAACGCCAGACACGGACGGCACGCTCAGTTCCATATACTCGTAGTGGGTGATGATCGGGAAGGTAATGCCAGAATGGACAGGATCATCTCAGAGGGGAGATTGCAGGAAGGAACTCTTGCATACAGGCATGTGGATGAGGTAGACTTTGTACGAAGCGAATTCAAACCAGCAGTAGAAGGCGCTAAAGTTAATATGACAACTATAGCGATAGATCTCGGCAGCGCCATAACCCGGATAATGGCGGCGGTATCGGACAATGTAGTCCTGGCCAGGAATTTCAAGGACGCTGTTATGGGAGTGTTCCTGAGCGTGAACATAGAGGACGAGTTCGCGAAAGGAGCTGTCGCGGAACTTCGCAAGCTTCAGGAAGATCTTAAGCGCGACGCAAAGGGCGCAAGGACGATACTCAAGCTTGAAAGCGCCGCCGACGCCGAAACCGAAGAAACTATAGATAATTATCTTTTCGGCGACCTGAAAGCCGCCACGGCTTTCTAACAGCCGCCGCTCCCCGCAGACGCTGTACTCAAGCCCAATGTTCATAACTACTTACAGCCTAAACATGGGTTTTTAGGTTCTTGCCTGGAAACGTCTTTATTTTTCAAGATCATTTAGATTACCCATGTTTAAGCGGTAACTTTCGTGTCCATAGAGTTTATGTACAGCGTCTTGGGGATGGGCTGGGGAATGGGGAACACACACGGTAGGAACGCTTCAGGTGGGGATCCACAGCCCAGATTATTGGTAAAAAAAAGTCTGTTTTTTCGGTCTAATCGTGACAAAACAAAAAAAATCTCGCTCCTACAAGGAGCCGTAAAAACTCCCTCGTTAGTGTTTCAAAAAGCAAGAAAATCAACTTGAAATCGCCTTACAGTACTGTATACTATAGTTGTAGTAACTAAATAATATATATTACTATTTTTTTAGTTAGGTAACTAAAGAGTTTTACAAAGTTTTTTTGATGCTTTATTATTAACCTATTCCCAGGGACTATAAAAAGTTCATACCGCGGCGGAAAATATCGCAAGGAAGCTACCGCGTTCGGATGCGCGGGGATAGTGCGGCGCACCAAAACAGGGAGGGATAAATTTGTGCTGAACGGAAAAGGCTATCAAAATAACGCCCTTAACGGTAAAAGGACGGGCATCAATGGTTTCTGCGCCGGGAGCAGGATACGACCGTGGGTGAGAGCTGTATCTCTTTTTACGGCGATGATATTCTTTTGCCAGCAGCTGTCTTTTGCCCAGCCTCAAGCCGATACGCCGACCCCCGCCGCGGTCTATGGTTTTATGGATCTTGACCAGGTGTCCATCCCAAGAGACATCGCCATAACAAAAGAGGTGAACCACGCCGATAGTCGGGAACTAATTATCAATATCAGGGACGTCCACGATAATTTCGGCGCCCAGGAATCGATAGTATCCGTCCTGGACAACCTTGTTGTGAACTATGACCTCGAGTTTGTAGGTGTAGAGGGGTCCGAAGGGCTTATCGACATGAGCCTGATATCCGCCTTCCCCGACGCGGAAGCCAGAAGAGCGGCGGCCGGGCACATGATGCGGGAGGGAAAAATATCCGCTGGAGAGTTCTTTACGGCCGTATCCGACACTCCCGTTAAGCTTTACGGAATAGAAAATTCCAGCTTGTACCTGGATAACCTTAACTCTTTTTTAGACCTTCTTGACTCCCGGGAACACAATATGGAGCTTGTTAAGTCTCTTCGGGACGCGTTATATCTTCTGGAAGACCATATTTTTTCCGAGGAACTCAAGATACTTAACAGAAATTCCGTATTGAACAATAACCACGGCAAGGGTTTTACCGACCGTTGGCGGCTTGTTGAGGAAATAGGACAGGAGAAGGGGATAGACCTCTCAGGTTACAGCAACATAAGCTCCCTTATACGCGCCGTGAAAATGGAATCGGACGTAGACTACCCCATGACTAATGTGCAGAGGGAGGCGATTCTTGATATCCTGGCGGAAACTCTGGGACGCGCGCAGCTGGAGGAGCTTGTCCTGAAAGGACTGTCATATAAGTTGGGGAGAATATCGAAGAGCCAGTTCTATTCCTATCTTCTAATGTTGGCCAGATCAGAGAATGTGGAAAGATCACATTACAGCGAACTCGAGAAATTCTGCGATTATGTGAACCTTTACGAGTCGATCGACATCGCGGACCTCATGGACGAAATAGATGAATACGAGAGCAGAGTAAAGAAGAGGCTGTTCCGCACAGAAGAAGAGAAGGAGCTTTCCTTTCTGATAAAAGATGTGGAGATACTCAGCAAGGCTTTCGCCATAGAGCTTACAAACGGACAGCTCCGGTATTTCAGAGAGAATCTCGAGAATTTCAACTGGCCTCGTTTCCTGGGTTTTATAACTCGCCAGTACTCTAAATATGGTCTGGCCTTACCTGGTGAGATCGCCGACGCGGCGGCTCTTTTCCCCCAAATACCCGGAGCTGTAGATTTTTACGACACTGCTACCGCCAGAGACAAGGCTATGGTGGAGAATGCCATACGCGATATGCGCCGCAATGACATTACCGTGGGCGCCATAATAACCGGGGGATTCCACACAAAAGGCATAACCGATATACTCAGGGACCGTTCGGCATCATACATAGTGCTGCTTCCCCGCTTCAATCCCAATACCGGCGAGCGTCCTTATATAACAGTACTCACTGATAGAGCGAAAACCTACCGGAATTACGTAGCTTCGGGCGACTATCTTGCCGTGACCTCTTTTTTCTCACAGGCGAAGAATATTATTTATGGGGCAGACATGGCAGCAGGTAGTGCTTCAGTAAAAAGGGAGACCGTAGCAATAATGCTGGCCTCGGCGATATTGAGATATATAGAACGAGGGATAGTCAACCCAAGGGTATGGAACCGGCTCAAAGAGGAATATGAGGACCGGTACAAAGCCGCGCAGTCCGGGATCGAGGGATTGACCCGGCAACAGATCGATGAGTCTGTAGGCATGTTATCCCAGATGCTGGATTCCATCATAGTGGAAGGTGAGCGTGAAGAAGTAAGAGTATCTGTAAGAGGAGCGGACGGCAATTACCAGTATGTGGTTAATAAGGCTGAGGTACGCGAGGGAGAAGGCCCGAGGATCGTACTGACGGCGGCTTTTGAGAATGTGCCCGAAGAGGCGATAAAACGTATCGAGATGGACCAGGCGATAATGGTCACTGAAGCCGCCGGAAGGCAAGCGTTGGACGCGGTGACGGACATCAAAAAAACGGAGTTTTTCAGACGGATCGAAGATATGGATATCGTTGACCCTGAAAAACTGGACGGGGAGGTAACAAATATAGCCCGTCGACTGGGTATGGTCGATGCGTTGGAAGACGCGGACATCAAAAGTGAAGTCTCGAAGATAATCGCTCAAAAGGGGACTGTGAAAACAGCTGCAACCCCCATCATAGAAAGTGCGGATGAAGAAAGAGAAACTGACAGAACATTCAGGGATGGTATCGACAGGGCGATAGAGATCGCTCAGGGGCGTGTAGAGGTGGGTAAGGGCACCCATGCCCAGGCCCTGGTCATGTCGGCTGCGCGTGAGGATCAGGAAATAGCCCTGGGCGGGATAAGGTCAAAAGGCGGCATAGCCGTAAAACTTACTGAAAGTCCGGAATTTGTTCATAGCAACAGAAAAGGAGTATTTCCCGCTAACCTCGCGTTCGATTCCGATGTCCTCTATGGGGACGCTGCTGAAGCGGCGTGGCGGGCGGCCTGGGAAAGCTCCGGCGTATCCGCGGCCGATATTCCCGCTCTCTCAAGCCACTACAGGGACAACGGCATTGTTGTCCAGGAAAGGGCGATAATGACCCTGGCAGAGGCCGTGGACGCTGATATGGGGGACGAGCTCAGATATACCGATTCCACCGGTGCGGAACACAGAGGCGCGAGCGCGATAGGGGCTTTTCTCGGGGAGCTTTCAGTAATAGCGGATCAAACCCCTGACGTTCGCCAGCCGGTGGTAATGGACATGGAATCCGATATCTTTGAGAATATCGGGTTGGACGCGGGGAACAACCTGCGCCTCATAGACAAGAACAGCATCAGGCGGGACATATCGGATCAGGACAAAAGATCCGTGAATGCTGATATCATGAGAAGTATCGCACGGCGCCTCCTGGCCAGGTCTTCCACAGCCATGGGCGAAGCCGCGGCGGAACTCGACCGGATAACCGGGGAGATGCCACGTCTTGAGCAGCAGAGGATGATGAGAAACGTGGTCGGCAGTTTCGATCTTGCCCGGAGAGCGGCTGAAAACGCTGAAATAGCGGACGCCGACCTCTCTCGGGAAATGATATCCGGTCTCGACACTTTAAGCGAAAAGATCGCCGACAAACAGAACGATCTGACCGAAGCCTCCTCAAAAATAAGGCTGGAATATCTTGAAAATACCAGAAAAGCCTCGCTAGATGCGCTCGAGGTAGAACGCCTTCAGAAAAAACTGGCCGAAAAAGGCTATTCGCCGGAACTTGGTGAAAGTATGGCTTCGGCTATGTCAGCTCTACGTGCGTCAATAACCGCCGCTGACATATCCATGAACAGGTTCGCGGATCATACAGCCGGACTTATCGATGACCTGCGGTCCCGTATCGGTGATGTCCAATGGGCCGAGCGGAGGGCTAATTACGCTTTTCTGGTGAACGAAGCGGTTGATCTCGATAAAAACAAGGTGGCCTTGGGGAATATAGAGGCTGTAGCGGCCAGGGCCGAGGCCGAACTCAATAGAGCTCGAGGAGGATCCGTTCAGATAGGCGATATAGAAGATTCTCTTGCCAGATTGGACGAAGCCGCCCGGATAGCGGAGGGGCTTATTTCGGACACTGACAAAGCGGCCGTTGTATTACAACGCAGGGAAGAAATGATGGTCACTATCCGGGAGGCGAGGGACAATCTTGAGGCGTCAGAAAGGTTCCTGTCCGTCACTCTGGCGGGTGAGACCGATCCCGGGACCCTGAAGAAGATCGAAGAACTGCGTTCGCGCATAGCCTCGCTGGACATTCAATACGGTGACATATCCTTAAGGGTGGCTTCCCTGGATTCGGTCGATACTGCCGCAGATATATCATCCGTTATTCCCGGCGCCTGGGAAAAATGGCTGGAAGGGTTCGCGAAACAGAATCAGGAAGAACTTGAGAAGCATCTCCGCAAGTTCGCTATAGATTTTCAGAGGGCAGAGATAAAGGATCTTCTGGCCAAAAACGATTTCGCGGGAATATTCAGCCGCCTTGTTGGGAGTGTTGACAAGGTTACAGAAGCTGAACTACTGGCTTATTTCACGGTTGCCTTTCACTTTTCCACCTTCATAAACCAGGATAACGCCGATATAACCGATGTACAGAAAAAACTGCTTACCGAGCTGCGGGAAGGCAATATAGGCCTGGCGTCCACAGCCGCCGGTAAGACCATAACCGCTATAATGAAGTTCGCCTACGGACGGCAGATGGCAAGACAGGGTGACAACAACTACTCCGGGGTTTATCTCGCCGAAAGTCCGTCGGCTGTAAGCAAGATAATAGAGGGGGATACCGGACTGGAAGTCCCGGGGACCGACCATGTCCTCACACACGCCGATCTTGCGGCCCTTTTCGGGGTTAAACTCGACAAGACCACAAGTAATCTCGCTGCCATACTACAGGACAGGAACTGGCCCGCCCTTAAGGAAGCCATAGAGGACAGGGACGCGATAAAGGTAATAGACCCGGCGCAGTTCGGGTTCGGGGATTCTTCCATAAGGAGGCTTAATGAGGAGCGGCCGGATATAGCTGAACTTTTCTATGCTTCCGTGTCCGATATCTTTATAGATGAAATAGACCGATGGATGAGCATGACCACCCAGTACATACAGCAGGACCCGCAGGGGAAAAGGCCTTACACTCAAAAACTGATGAAACAGCTCGAGGATCTTCACACCGATCTTGACGCTGTTCTTAAGAGAGCCGGCGCCGAGAACGAAAATTTCATTATTGTGGCCGACGCGGAAAAGGGCATCAGTCGGAAAGAAGCCGAGGAGGAATTCTTCAGGCGGGAAAAGAAAGGGGAAAAGGTCATGCTGGTGGTAAAAGGGGGAAGGGGTGAGTCGCGCGTGGAAATGACCTCGGATCCTCTTTTAGACGGATTCAAGGCACTCACCGAAAAATATAATTCGGCCATGGTGCTTTCCGGAGTTAACGCCATGGTCATGGGGTATGGCACTGAGTTCGCCGTTGACGCCAGCGGTAATGTGCACCCCGTAGACGGAAGAGGTGGGGGCGGAATTACAACTACCGAACACCAGGACATAGTCACCCGCGCGATACTTGTGATAAGAGCGAGAGAGGCTATGCAGGAGGAGATCTCCGTCCTTAACCGCTCGGCCGAAGAACTGCGTCTTATAGCGGGAAAAATAGAAGCCGGGGAGGAGCTTTCTCCGGAGGAACAAGAGCTACAGGGAGATCTTTCGCGTGAAGCGCTTGAGGAACAGGCCCGAGAGAACGAGCTTGAAGCGCTCAGAAAACAGGGCTCGCTGCCGGAGCTCCG
>CAYMBK010000024.1:0-2755 GCA_964388645.1 uncultured Planctomycetia bacterium
GCGATCCTCTGGTCTTTCATTTTTCCCTCGACGACCTCAAGAGAACTCCCGTCTTTGATCCCATCCAGGGCTATGCTGAAAAACTTGGCGTAAGCCTCATTCTCCAGAAGTCCCAGAACAGCAGTCGCGCGGGTTCTTTCTTTCGCTACCGCCTCGGTTTGTGCTTTGCCCAGATCAACGCTTTCGGCCCCTTCTGTTCTTAGGGCGTCAGCAATGTCTGTGCGGTCGGTCTTGACCTGATCAAGTGTTATTTCTTTGATCGACATTTCTGCCTCCTTTTCGCCCTCGTCGGGCCTTGTTTGTGGTTCTTCTTCAACTTCTTCCTCAACCTCTGATCGGTTAGCCTGATACCTCGATAAGAACGACATGATCGTGTCTACGGCGTCAGGATCCTCGACCAATTTATTCAAAAACTGCGTCATTACGGCCGACGGTATGACCGATTCAGAAAAGAACTTCTGCCCGAACATTCCGTCATTCGCCGCAGGATCATCTACCGCGTCAACCGCGGAAAGCCCTTTCACTCGCAATAGAGGCGGCAATTCTTCCCCTTTTTCATCCTTTTCCGGCTCCCCGTTCTCGTCCAGCCGGGCCTCAAGCTCAAAATCACGAAGGACAACCGACGTCCCGAATGCGTCCGGATCCTGTTCGGCAAGGTCCATGACATACCCAGCAAGATCCCCGTCCGGGGTCCTGAACGCCGAATCCGAAAAGAACAGATCCGCACGGGCCACGTCACCCTCAACCCGGAAGTTCTTTATCCGGCCTAAGAACGTCCCAAGCGCGGAACCGGACATATTCGGATGACCAAAACGGCATTTAAGGCCCATTTTGTATGCGTTCCCGGCCTCAACTATCTGCTCGAGCGTGGTGTTGTCTATCTCCCAGCCCCTCATATCCTTGACATTCCCCTTCGACATGACCGCAAACCCACGAATAACCTTGCCTTTTCGGTCAACTCCGGCGGCCCCGTCCTGAATACCGCGATATATCCCTGCTCTCATGTACTTTTTTCTGTCAGACATTTGCTTGCCTCCTCTGATATGTCCCGCACGTAACTGCCACGTTCCCAAAGTTAAAATCCCTCGTTATTTCCATAGACCCGGACCGAGTAACGCTCATCCCGACAATGTTTCGGACAATTTTTTTTGACTTTTTATCAAAATCGCTATTTTTCTTCGCCTTGTCCTTCATCTTCCTGCCCTTCTTCGTCTTGATCTTCCGTGGTAGCCTCTTTTGCCTCTTTCTCCCCGCCGATCTTGACGTCATATTTTTCCTCAAGCTCTTTCCGCCTGTGCGCTTCCCGGGCTTTCTGCTCCATGACCTCTTCCCAGTCCTTACCCTGCCCGGCACATACGTCCGCAAGACTGGTGATATTCCCGTCCATCGCCTCTTTGTAGGCCTTAACCTCTTTAAGGGGATCTATCCACTGACTACCGGGAGCGATCCATGTTGCCTTGAGATATTTGCGTTTTTTACTCATAAAGTCCGGAGCCGTGAACATCCTTCTCAAAAACGCCTCTTCGATTACCGCTTCCCATGTCGGCTGGCACAGTTTCCTCGTAAGCCACGCCTGCCGGACAATGAAATACTTGATTGCCTCAATAAGAGCCGCGCGGGAACTGGAATAGTTTGTCTGTGAGAAGTCTTTTGCAACCAGCTCGTAGGGAAGGCCCAGAGCCGTTGAGATCAGGCGGAGAATCCTGTTCACAAACGGCTCAAATGAACCTCCAGGGCGGTTTGGTGAAAAACTCTCTATGCTTTCCCCGGGCTGTAGGTACTCGAAAAGCCCCGGTTCCATTTCTCTGGTACGCTGTCCGGCTGAATTTACGCTCGCCGTGTCGCCGATAGCGGCCTCGTACGCCGCCTCTTTCTTAATAAATATCGAAAAACAAGCCGCGATCCGTGCCGTTACAAGCTCGGCCTCGAGATAGTCGGCCAGGTCCTTAAAATACGTCAGCACAGGCGCAAAGAAGGGCACTCCTCGCGTTTGGTCGGGTCTTGTGGGGCAGTACAGGTGATAGACGTTTTTACGGCCTGTTTTGGGATTTATGGCAAGAATACGCTGGTACGAGGATGAATCATTCGTCCTGTTCTTGCTTTTAGCAAGGGTCACGTCCCCCGGATGAGATTTTTTCACCCAGTACGCGATAGGTTCGCCGTATTTGCCGATCTCTATCCCGCTTCGAATGTTCTTGTCATATTTTTTGTCCGACGGTGTGTCAACCCGGTCCGCCTCAACAAGCTGGTAAGCGTACTTGATCTTGCGTTTCGGGTCGTTTTTCATTATGGCAACAAGGAATATCTCCCCGTTTTCGAGGACCTGCCTGTCGCACATAGCCTGAATTTCGTAATAGTCCAGCCTTTCCCCGGCGTCGGCCTGCGGAACCCACTCGGCCCAGATCTCCTCCAAACGGTCCTGCAAATCGTCCGTTTTCTCCTGCGACAGCCCTATGGCGTCAGAATCCAGCCTGCTTTGAGGTTTTATCCCACTTCCGACCACGTTGACGTTAATCGTCGAGAGGATCCCCACGGCTGTGCCGTCATTACGAGCAAGGTCACGGCTTCTTTCCCGGAGATCGGACAGCTCTGGAAGGATATCCTCGTCGGCAGAGTTGCCCCCGGGGAGCCAATGAGAACGGAGCCTGTTCTTGCCGGCCCCCTTGTAGGACGAAAACCACCCCTTCCGGCCCCCGCTTTTGCGCTGTATGTCATAAGCCATGCGCGCGGCCTGACGTTTAACCGCCGTCATGGG
>CAYMBK010000025.1:0-2806 GCA_964388645.1 uncultured Planctomycetia bacterium
GTGTGCAGTATCTTGTGAGATAGCGGGCTCAAAGGCCTGCCCAAAAATTCCTTGTACACCCTCTGTATATCGGGATTGTCGTGGCTGCGCCTTATCGTCCTTGATCTGTCAAGGCCATACAGCGCCTCAGCCCGTTTTTTTAGCACTTCCTCATCAAGAGGAACTGAGTTTGAGCCGGCATATGGCTGGCCGCCTCCACCTATGCACCCGCCCGGGCATCCCATTATCTCGATAAAATGATATCTGTCCGGTTCTTTTCTCACGGTCTCAAGAAGTTCACAGGCGTTTCCCAGTCCATGCGCGACCGCTACTCTTATCTCTTTGCCTTCCATTTTCAATGTCCCTTCCTTTATACCTTTGAGCCCCCTTATTTCGTTGATCTCGATATCAAGAAGGGTCTCCCCGGTGTAAAGCTCATATGCCGTCCTGATAGCGGCTTCCATTCCTCCGCCTGTAACGCCGAATATGGCTCCCGCCCCGGAAGAATGCCCGAGAGGATTATCGAACTTTTCAGGTTTTATACGGGCAAAATCTATGCCGGCTGACTTTATCATCCAGGCCGCTTCTCTGGTAGTTACCACTATATCCACGGGCGTCATGCCGTTCACCATTATCTCCGGCCTTGTGGCCTCATACTTTTTGGCAGTACAGCACATTATGGCGGCCGTAAAGAGTTTTGACGGATCTATTTTCATTTTTTCGGCAAAGTACGTTTTCAGTATGGACCCCATCATCGACATCGGGGATTTACACGTAGAAACATTCTCTATAAGATCCGGCGCGAACTGTTCCATATATTTCATCCACGCGCTGGAACATGAGGTTATCATGGGAAGTTTGCCCTTTCCCTGAAGCCTCTCTAGAAATTCATTGGCCTCTTCCATTATTGTCAGATCGGCCGAGAACTGTGTGTCAAAAACATAATCGAAACCCAGCCTGCGCAAAGAAGCGGCCATTTCCCCTTCATGAGAGGTTCCCGGAGGGAACCCGAATGCCTCTCCTATGGCGGCCCTCACCGAAGGGGCTATCTGCGCCACCTTTATTATCGACGGATCATTAAGTTTATCAAAAAGTTCCTGCGTATAGTTCCGTTCAAGGAACGCCGCCGTAGGACAGACATTTATGCACTGTCCGCAGGCGGTGCATACACTTTCCGAAAAAGGCATATTATAAGCCGGCATGACCACGGTATCGAAACCCCTGTGAGCATACCTCAAAGCGTTAACTTTCTGTATCTCCGAGCATATCCGAACGCATCTTCCGCAAAGGATACATTTATCGGGATTCCTTATTACCGCGGGAGACGAGAGGTCCTCGTCGTAATGTTTCCTCTCCCCCTCGAAATGCCTTTTCCTTATTCCCATAGCATAGGCCAGGCGCTGAAGCTCGCAAATACCGTCTCTTTCACAGGTATGGCAATCTTCCGGATGGTTGTCGAGTATCAGCTCTACTATATCCCTTCTCGCCCGGCGGAGTTCTTTGGTATTCGTCCTTATCTTCATGCCTTCGGACACCGGAAATGAACAGGAAGCCACATAGTTCTTCATCCCTTCCACTTCCACTATACATACCCTGCAAGCCCCCTCTATGGAAAGCTTGGGATGATAACAAAGCCGGGGTGTTTTGAACCCCAGATCGTCCAAGGCCTGCATTATGGTCTGTCCTTCCAGGGCCTTATAATCTCTTCCGTTAACGTTTATCTTTATTTTTGTGCTCATTTTTACCTCATGATCTTGTTATGGCGCTGAATTTACAAATTTCAAAACATTTCCCGCATTTCACGCATTTTTCCTGGTCTATAATGTGGCGCTTTTTGACTTCTCCGGATATCGCTCCCGTGGGACAGACCTTTTTACATGCCGTACATCCCACGCACTTATCGGTGATCTCATAGGCCAGAAGGCCGCGGCACTCGCCCGAGCGGCATTTCTTGTCCCTTATATGCTCTTCATACTCCTCTCTAAAATTCTTTATAGTGCTGAGAACAGGGTTAGGAGCGGACTGCCCGAGCCCGCAAAGAGACGCCTTTTTTATCATATGGCCCAGTCTTTCAAGTTTCTGGATATCTCCCTCTACCCCTTTACCTTCCGTTATGCGTACGAGTATCTCAAGCATCCTTTTAGTGCCCTCCCGGCAGGGCGTACACTTCCCGCATGATTCGCTTTGCGTAAATTCCAGGAAAAATTTCGATATTCCGACCATACACGAGTCCTCATCTATTACTATCATCCCGCCGGAACCCATTATCGAGCCCGCGGCGGCAAGTGACTCATAATCGATCTTTGTGTCCAGGTATTCTTCGGGAAGGCATCCC
The DNA here is from genome assembly GCA_964388645.1 of uncultured Planctomycetia bacterium. Taxonomy (GTDB): domain Bacteria; phylum Omnitrophota; class Gorgyraeia; order Tantalellales; family Tantalellaceae; genus SLID01. The sequence goes on from CAYMBK010000025.1 coordinate 2,315, forward strand.
CCCGAAGGGCCGCCCGTCTGAACCGCCTTAAACTTCTTATTATCAGGAATACCCCCGCAGATATCGAAGATTATTTCCCTCAAAGTGGTACCCATCGGAACTTCGACAAGCCCGGTATTATGGACCTTACCTGCCACCGCGAAAACTTTCGTACCCTTACTTTTCTCCGTGCCTATAGATTTGAACCATTCCGGACCGTCTACTATAACCACCGGTATGTTAGCCCATGTCTCCACATTGTTTATAAGTGTGGGGCATCCGAAAAGGCCCGACACAGAAGGAAACGGAGGCCTCGGCCTGGGCATACCCCGTGACCCCTCTATGGAATGGATCAGCGCCGTTTCTTCACCGCACACGAAAGCTCCCGCGCCCAGCTTGATCTCTATGTCGAACGAAAAAGAAGAGCCAAGTATATTCTCTCCCAGCATGCCGTTCTCTCTGGCCGATCTTATGGCCTCTTCTAGCCTTTTTATAGCCAGAGGATACTCCGCC
>CAYMBK010000026.1:0-5007 GCA_964388645.1 uncultured Planctomycetia bacterium
TTCTCCCTCCCACGAGGAAATACTAAAGGTAACTCTACTACGGTAAGCCCACATACTTGTGGGGAAAGGAAAAGTACCACAGAAAGATTGACACCGACACCCTACGGAGACGACTAGACTGATGTGTATGTGTGTACTATAATAGGTATGCACAAATTTTAGGAGGCATGGAAATATGGGAACTCGTTTGCTTAAGAAGACACTTTTGGTGTTCTATATATTTTATTTTGTCCAAGCCCAGTTTGCCTTTTCAGCAGACGAGGCCGGAAAAGAAGGAACAGCAGCCGTTGAATCGGCATCCTCGGAGGATAAGGCAAAAGATCTCGAGGCGGAACGCGAAATTGAGGAGATAAAAAAGGAGGCGGCGGCAGCTAAAGCGGAGGCTGAAGCCGCCAGGATAGAGAAAGAGAAAGCCAGGAAAGAGGAAGAAGTTCTTAAGAAGCAAATCGAGCTCGAAAAAGAGAGACTTGCGGCAGAGCTTAAGGAGACGGAACTTTCTAAAAAGGAAGCCGAGCTGGTCAAAAAGTCATCGAAAGATACGGAAGAGAAAAAAACGGCGCAAGTCAGGGAAAAACAGGAAAAAAAAGAGGATGTAGACGCGGAGCAGAGGCTGAAATTGGCTGAAGAGCGTATGCTAGCCTCTCAAAAGAGAGCAAAACTTGCCGAAGAGGAAATGAAACTTGCCCAGGAAAGGATGTCCCTGGCTGTGGAGAGGCTGCGGATCAGAGAAGGAAGGCCTGATATTTGGGGACGTTTACTGGAATCTGTTGTGGTACTTTTTTCCGGAATTTTTCTGCTTGTCTTGCTTAAATTTGCGATAAAGAGACTCGAAAAAGTGCTTAACAAAAAAGATGTGATAAGGGAGAGCGAGGCTACGCTCCAGATAAAGACCATAGCCAAGCTTTTTAACTGGCTGGGCACTATCGTAATAATTATCGTGGTGCTGTACGTCGTTCTTGAGAAACACGGGTTCGATATGGCTCCTCTTCTTGCAGGTGCCGGGATAATGGGACTGGCGTTCGGTTTCGGAGGGCAGTATCTTATACGCGATCTTATTAACGGGCTTTTCATACTTATAGAAGGGCAGTACAGGGTGAATGACGTGGTCAAGCTAGGTGAGTATGGTGGGCTTGTGGAAGATATAAACCTCAGGATAACCACATTGAGGGACCTTGAAGGACGAGTAATCATTGTTCCGAACGGGGAGATAAAGACAGTGGTGAATTTTACCAAAGAACATTCTCAGGCGCTGCTCAATGTAGGGGTGGCTTACAAAGAGAATGTTGACAGGGTAATAGAGGTCATAAATGAGATGGGGAAAGAAATGCGTCAGGATCCCTATTTTAAAAGGCTCATAATCGGCGATCTTGAAATGCTGGGAGTGGATGATTTCAGCGCCTCGGCGGTCATGATAAAGTTCAGGATGAAGACACTGCCCATTAAACAGTGGGAAGTGATGCGCGAGTTCCGGCGCCGCTTAAAGAATAAATTTGACGAGCTCGGTATAGAGATACCCTTTCCGCATACGACGGTTTACTGGGGAACCGGAAAAGATAATGACTGGATGAGGAGTATAGCCGGAAATACGTTCCATGGCCGATGACATTAAGAGGACGCTATGTCCCTTGTTTAATGCCGTTATCGGGAGATACCTTCAAAGAATGCCTTAAAATGTGAGTGTATGGCCTTTTTTACGGGAGCGAGGTATTCGAATTCCCACTTTTGATCTTTAATAGTGCCCTTCAGGCGGGCACGGCTGATAGTTTTACCGAAGCTTGTTATAAAATTCCTTACCGATACCGGCCAGTCAGGTTCATCTTCCGGTTTTTGTTCCAGAAGTTCGTTCTCGAACGTGAAATCCAGACTGCCGTCAAATCCCAGGGATCCCTCGGCTACAAGGCAGATGTCACTTCCGGAAAGTATCAGGTCATTTGTTACTAGTTGCCTGTTTTTTATCTCGAAGGTCGCCAGCGCCGAATCTATATTTATCTTCTTGAAAGCGGGGAAAATATTTTCAAGGCCTTCATATATCCACCCGAGAAGGGGCGTGAGTATCGGCACACGCCCCAAATTAGCGTCATATATCTCGAGAGATCCCGAACCGGAATAAGAAGACTGGTATTCAAGTTTGCCATCTGCACGCAAGTTAAGGTCGAAATTCCCGTGAACTGGGCTTTTCTTGTCTACGGTATCCCTTACAAGCGGCGCAAGGCCGGCTTTTTTGACGTCGGTTTTAAAGGTGAACGGAAAACCAAGATAATTCAGGTCGGTCTCCAGGTTCAGAGAAAAGGCGCCTCCGTAAAACATGCCGGTAAGGGAAGGGACAGAGAATTTACCCTCATTGAATAGCATTTCCCCGAAAATATTATCAAATTTCATGCCTCCGATCCTGAGAGAAGTGAGATAAAACGAGCTTTTTGTCTGCTGACGCTCAAAAAGACGTTTTTCCGACAGACGTAAAACAGCGGAACGGAATTTTTCAAAAAAGGTGAAAGTGCCGGTTTTTTCTAGAGATATAATATGGTTGTATGTTTCCGTCAACACATCTCCGTACCCGGAGAAGAAGAACGCTATGTCTGCCGAGCCTTCGGCCATTCCCGGAGCTCCCATAAGATGGCGGGAGATGTCTGAGAACGCGAGCTTTTCGCCAAGGAAATTAACGTATGTTGGAAACCGCGCGTAGTCTATAATGAATTCCATTTCGCTTTGAAAACTTCCGGTTTCAGGATCCCGGAAAAACGAAGAGGCGTTGATCTTTCCATTGTCAAGCCCGGCGGTAAATCCGGCGTTCTCAAAACGGACGCCTTTTATGTCTAAGCCTTTTAGCCGCGCTGAGGCCGAAGCCTTGGCCAGAGAGAGCGCGGCTTGGTGTTCGGGCCTGAGGATCTTTCTCCAGAGCTCTTTAACAGGCGAGGTAACGGTTTTTTGATCGGATGCCCCACCGTTATCCGCTATGTACGAGAGGAAATGCCCGGACCCGAGAAATGATATATCCATATCCAGAGATCCGATAGACAGACTTTCGTGATAAAAAATGTCGTTGGGAAGTGCGGAGGGATCGACGCCCGCCAAAGATATCTCAAAAAAAACTGGTATGCCGCGATCCGAAAGTGAGATATCTCCGTCCGCTTTGAAGCGCCCTCCGGCAGCGTTAAAAAAAAGAGAAGGTACCGCAAAGACGCCTTTCTTAAAGCCGATCACGGCGTTTATGCCATCCATTTTTATCCCGGACAAGAAAAAACGTGCCATTTTAAAGGAAATGTCGACGTCCAGTTGTTTTATCCCGCTTTTATTCTCATCAAGCAGGGCCGTTCTCCAGATTTTCTTGATGTACGGCAAGTTTTCACCTGTCGCGTCTTCACCCGGTTGGCGCAGCAGTTTCGATATCATTTTACCCGGGCCTTTAAGAGAGAGCTCGAGATCGATGGGGCCTTCAGCTGAATCTCCCGAAGCTAAAATACCTTCAGAGAGCAGCGAGGGATCCATGTTCGTCACAGAGATGTCCATAAAAACGGGGATATCGTCTTCGAAGAAGGATATTCCGCCTTTTCCGGAAAGATCACCGCCAAAACCCCGAAAAAACATATTGGAAGCTTCCAGATGCCCTTCTATAAGAGAAAAGTCGGCGGAGATATCCTCGAACATGTTTTTTCCTGCCCGATAATTTTCGAGGCTGATATGCCCTGACATTTTCATGCCCTGAAAAATGTTCCCATCGTGAGGGATCGTTCCGGTTTTAATGAAGTGATCTACCGCAGAGTACAGTTTTGTCCCGCTTCCGGAGAACGAGAGATCCAGGTCTAAGGGGCCGTAATTTCCGGCATGAAGGCTCCGTACGTTGTTGAAGGCATCTTTTATGCTCATTCCGGAAGCCGAGACCGTAAATTCCAGCGGCATGTCTTTTTCTTTTATGTCGGCCGTAAGTTTGAGCGTTGCCGGGTGAGGGCCGAGGAAAAAGAGCATGTCAGATATCGAGACATGTCCCGAGGCTACAGAGACCTTGCCGGATATTCTCTCCATGTCGATGTCCTTAAAAGATATCTTATCGATATCTACCGTGGAAGAAAGATAGAGGTTCTCGGGAGAACGCTCGGAAAAACTAGTTTCAAAAACGGCCGTAAAAACGCTGTCGTAGATCAGCGCGTCCCAGGGAGTTTTGTGTTTTATAGCCAGCTGCGTAAGGTCTTTGATCTTTCCGGTTGCGTGGCCTTTGATATTGAACGACCGTTCTCCGGGCCTGGAGATAGACCCGATTTTTCCGCTCAAGTCGACATTCATGGAAAATATATTGCCCCGCAGGCTTTCGATCAGAATAGTGTCTTTTTCGGGAAGAAAGTACCCCCTGACGGTGTAGTCTTTTGACCGGAAGCGTCCATAAAAAGAATTTTCTTCTTTGCCGCCGGCGAAGTCCAGCATCAGATCTTCATCGCGGAAAGTAAAGGCCAGCTCAGCGTTCCTTATCTTCCCGTCCTTAAATTCGATATCTCCGGCTAATTTGGAAATATGATATTCCTCAAGGAGGATCTCCCCCTTGCTCAGGCGCACCTTTTTGATGTCGTCTGCCCTGAATGTCTCTCTCAAGCTGTTCTTTACGGGGAGATCCGCCGAGGCCTCGAAATCGGCCTTAAGCCGGACGGACTTTAACCCGGATACTCGGAAGGCCACTCTTATAATATGTTCGGTAAACAAAGGCCTGAAATCAGGGCTGATATTGATAGATGCGATCTCGGCTAGCGTATACCCGGTATCCCGCGATGTTATTTTTATCTCATCGAGGGATATCGAGAAAGGAGGGGAGAATCTCACGGCTCGGAACATGACAGAATCCCCGGATATATCAGAAAGTGTTTTTTGGACAGCGTGCTTGAATTCCCCGATCAACCGGACATGATTGTTCTGTACCCATATAATAAGAACAAAGGCTAAGAGGAGTAATGTCGTTACCGCCGTACGCAGGAGCTTTTTCATGGCAAAAAGTATATCATGCCGATACGCTAATCACAAGGA
>CAYMBK010000027.1:0-3791 GCA_964388645.1 uncultured Planctomycetia bacterium
TTTTTCTCTTTACCCCATCCGCGAACTATCTGATTGTCAGCCTCACTTCTGCCAAACGGTACGCTTATGTGCGGCATGTTAGGTATAGTATCAACTACGGCTTTGAACTCTGCTTCCACGTCTTTCAGGTTCTCATCCAGGACCTTGATCTTTTCATTTATACTATTGACCTCTTTCCTGGCTGCCGTCACATCAACTTTCTGTTTTATTCCGGCACCTATTTTCTGGGATGCCTCATTCCTGGTGCGCTTAAGATCTTCTGTTTCCTTTATCAGTTCTTTACGGACGGCATCAAGTTCAAAAAATCTGTCGACAAGCGAAACGTCACCGTTACGGTTAACTAGCGCCTTTCTGACCTCGTCCGGATTCTCTCTGATAAATTTGACATCAAGCATAGTTTTTCCTCTGATATGTTCTTCCTGAAAATTTGACAAAACAGAAACTAAAACAGTTCCATTATATATTCCACTCTATCATTATGCAAATCTTTAGGCATGCGTACACCGATCTAACGGCCCTCTACCCTTTCACCACGCCAAGCGGACAGAGCCGGGCCACTTTAACCGCGATGCCGGCTTTTTCGACAATATCCACAACATGGCCGACATCTTTATACGCGTACGGAGCCTCCTCTTTCATGGTGTCCTTTCCCGACCACCTCGCAACGATCCCTTTATCCGTAAGTTCTTTTATAACGAACCTGCCCTGAGCCTCTTTAACAGCCGCGGCTCGGGACATTTGTCTTCCCGCTCCGTGACAAGCGGAATGGAAAGTTTCCGCGGATCCTTCGGATCCCGCGAGAAGATATGAAAACCTCCCCATGTCCCCCGGGATCATAACAGGCTGTCCGGATCTTATGTACCGATCCGGTAGATCCGGATGCCCTGGCGGAAGGGCTCTGGTCGCCCCTTTACGATGAACGCATAGCACCCGCGGCCTGCCGTCAACAATGTGCTTTTCTATCTTAGCGATATTGTGAGCAACGTCATATACAACACTCATCCCCATTGACTCCGCGCTCTCACCAAAAACGCGTTCAAAGGCTCTTCGCACAAAATGCGTTATTACCTGGCGGTTACACCAGGCGAAATTAGCCGCACTTCTCATAGCCCCAAGATAGTCTTCCGCGTGGGAACTCCCGAAGGGCACGCATGAAAGCTGCCTATCCGGCACTTCAATACCGTACTTTGACGAAAGTTTCGTCATGAGAGACGCATAGTCGCCACATACCTGATGCCCGAGCCCCCTGCTGCCCGTATGTATCATTATCGCTATCTGACCCTTTTCAATACCGAAAACTTCGGCTATATCCGGGAGATAAACCTCATCCACTGTCTGTACTTCGATAAAATGATTGCCCGACCCCAACGTCCCGGCCTGCTTTTTCCCTCTTAAGCAGGCTTTCTCCGAGACTTTCCCAGGGTCAGCCCCGGCAATAGCGCCGTTCTCCTCGCAATACTCCAAGTCACTTTGCCAGCCATACCCCTTCCCGACAGCCCATTCGGCGCCATTCACCATAAGTTTTTCTTTTTCCTTTTCTCCGACATTCACCTCCCCGGTAGCGCCCACTCCGGAGGGCACAGCATTGAACAGCTCGTCCACAAGCTTTTTCATGCTGCGCATAACGTCCCTCTTTACGAGTTTTGTTCTTATTAGCCGCACACCGCAATTTATGTCATACCCTACGCCTCCGGGTGTTATGACCCCTTCACTCTCTGTATCGGTAGCGATGACGCCACCTATGGGAAGTCCGTAACCCCAGTGAATATCTGGCATCGCCATGGAAAAACGCGTAATACCGGGAAGATGCGCGGCGTTGGCAACCTGTTGAAGGGCGTTATCGTTCAATATCGAGGGGATCATTTTTTCATCAGAATATATCAACCCGTCTACGCGCATACCCCACATGTAGGCCTTAGGTATAAGCCATCTGACTTCATCTATTTTTTCAAGCTTGCCGGTGAAGATCCCAGCCATATTATCTCCCGGTTTTGTCAAATTTGAGGCCTGACCCCTCGGAGTTGACACTATACCGCTTTGAAAAGGACTTTTTCTTTTACTTTCTCCCCGGTGAGCTGCTCCCAGAAAGACGCGTACATGTCGATCTGCCTGATGTAAGCGGCTTTGCGGCCCGGATCGGCGTCAAAGTCATCGGTCTTGTAATCAACCACTACCCATTCTCCTCTTTCCTTAAAAACCAGATCCATAGCTCCCGAAAAAACCTCTTTCCCTTCGGCCAAAGAAAAAGGTACTTCAAAATATTTTTCCTCCGCCTCGGCCGCTCTGCGCCACATATCGCTTTTCATTATCATATCGACAAGCTCCAAAAGTTCTTCCACTCTCGAAGGGTCAAGGTCCTCTTCTATCATCCAGTTGACCGCGAGGACGGAAAGATGCCGCCTCATCCCTTTCCCGCAGGTTTCAAGGGCTTTGTGCACCAAATTCCCCCAGGCTCTTCCGCCCCCGGCAGAGCGGCCTGCGAACACCGCCCCTTCCTTGGCTTTTCGGGTAACACTGGTCACCTCGAAAGACCTCCTGTTGAAATTTTCAATGATATGCCGAGTCCGGGATTTTTCTTCTTCCCATTCACCGCATGTCATATCGTATGTCCGTTTCGGAAAACTTTCCGTTTCGCCGGGCTCGATGGCAGGAAAGCCTTTTACCTCCGGCTCTATTGACTCCCATGCCGGTTTCTTAGACCCGGTTTTATCGGTATAAACGCTGACACATAAAATGTTGCGCGCCCTTGTAAGCGCCACATATTCAAGCCGCTTTAGTTCTGCCTGCGCGTATTGTTCCTCCTGCTCTGAGGCTTTTTCCCAGCCCGGAGGAAAAGAAAATGCCTCCGTCAAGCCTGAAAATCTATTTTTCTTTTTTGAGACAGCGAAATAACCTATGGAAACGTCTCCCGTACGCACGATATGCGTATCCGGCTCGAAACCTTTTCCCGCGCCCAGAGGGTCCGCTAAAAAAACCACGCCGGCTTCAAGCCCTTTAGCCTTATGCAGGTTCATTACCCGAACGCATCCCCCTTCCGCCCGGAGAAGGCCCATTTCCTCTTTGTCTCGTGATGAAAGGAATGTACCTAGCATTTCGGTAAGTTCACTGAAACTCGACCCCTTGGAAAAGGTATCTCTCCTTAACAGTTCCAGAGCTTTTACTATGTTCCCTGCCCGGGTAGAGCCCATTTCACGCGAAGCCGCGAGCGGAAAAATACCCGACTGCTCTATTATCTTTTCGGCCGCGACACCCGGAGAATTATCCAGAACGAGCTTCCTTAACTCCCGGAGTTTTTCATAGGCGTTAGACATACTGCTGACATCTCCTTTGTAATTCTCCAAAAACGAGAACACCCCTCCCGATGTCTTGAACAGATAAAGGTCCCTGTCGCTGACGCCAAAAAACTGTCCCCTCAGCACCGCTACAAGAGCTACCGGGTCCGACGGTTCGGCAAGACATCTGAAAAGGCGGTATATCTCCGCGAGTTCCCCGGATCTTCCGAAACTTCCCCCGCCCGAAACCTCATAAGGTATGCCCGCCCTTTCAAGAGCCGCCGCGTAGACGCAAAGACGTTTCCTGGTCCTGGTGAGTATCATGAAATCCTCAAAAACAGGGGCCTTTGTATATCCGGCTATTTTTTCATTTTCCGTTCTCTCGAGCTCTATGCCTCCGGAAACAGCCCATCTTATCCACCTTGCTATGGCATCCGCATCTGCTTGGGCTATAGCCCCAAGGTCGTTGCCGGATTTTTTTCCTGCCGGATTTATAAAATCCCCGCTTGCCGGGCCGGG
>CAYMBK010000028.1:0-3884 GCA_964388645.1 uncultured Planctomycetia bacterium
CAAAGTCACCGCCGTATAACCCTCTTGCTCTAGAATATCTTTGAGCGTTTTAAGCATCTCCCTGTCATCGTCGATCAAAAGTATAACCTTTTTCATCACCCCTCACTTTCGCGCCCGCGCCCGATATTCTACCACCCCAAAACCCGGTTTGTAAACCATATAAAAGCGGGCAAAAAAAGCGGCTAAAAGTAGGGATCATTCCCCGGAACCTTTCTTTTTTTTGCCTGACAGATAATTTCCGTATAGCCTGCTTATACACTCCGGGCAAAGGCCGTGGGTGAAGCTCGCTTCGGTCTTTTCGGAAATATACTTTTCGATATTCACCCACGATTCCTCTTTCTTGGGATCGGTTCCCGTTCTCATGATCTTTTTACAACTCGAGCAGATAGGAACCAAGCCCTCGAGTTTCCTTATGTGCGTCGCCGCTTCGCTAAGTTCCGCTATTTTATGCTCCAGAACCCTGTTGGTAGAATCAAGGATGTCTCTTTGCTTTTCCAATGCCGCTTCCTTTTCCTTAAGTTCGGTGAGGTCCGAAAGTGACAGAACACTGCTGTCAGTGCCCGGTATGATCGCGACGGTAATATAGGTCGCCCTTATGTGTCCGGACCTGTCGATCATTCTGAGCTCATAACTGTTCGGAACGGACCCGGGGTCTATCCTTCGCAGCCTGTGATAGTTCCTTACCTTCTCAAGGTCTTCCTCGTAGACCAGTTCGTCTATCTTTACTGTTTTCTCCAGGCTTTCAGGGTCAACCCCGAAAAACCTCGCGAATTCACCGTTGGCCATGATTATATCCCTGCTCTCGTCCACTATGGCGGTTATCGTCCCCGTGTTCTCGAATATGGTCCGGTATTTTTTTTCGGAATCCCTGAGCATGCGCTCCATCCCCATTCTCTCGGATAGATCCCGGGCCACGGCGATAATATAGGGATTCTCCGCTACCTTAACATACCTGAGATTAACCTCTACGGGCAAAACCTCGCCTCCTTTTCGAATGTGTTCGCCTCTGAATACCATACTGCCGGAGGCTTCCATGGCCTTTAAATGTTCCTTCCACTCTTCTTCATCCTTGAGCCTGGCCTCTATGTCGGGAACGCGCATACCCAGGAACTCCTCTCTGGTATATCCCAGAGAGGAGCATGCCTGGTCGTTGACGTCCAGAAAAGCCCCCGTCTTCGCGTTTATTATGAACAACGCGTCGCTGGACTGGTCGATCAGGTCCCGGAAGAGCTTAAGTCTCTCCTCGGTTTCTTTTCTTTCGGTTATGTCTGTGAATATCCCAAGTACTCCTATGATATTCCCGCAGGCGTCTTTGAGTGGCACTTTACTTGTAAGCACAACGGCCCTTTTCCCATCCGACTGGAGCTGAGATTCCTCGATGTTCAGGACAGATACCCCTTTTTCCATGACCTCGCTGTCGATCTTGCGGTAAAAATCAGCTTCCTTCTTTTCCCAGGCAAGATCATAATCGGTCTTCCCCTTTATGAACTCCGGATTCTCTACTCCCGCGGCTTTCGCGAACATTTTATTACAACCGAGATAGCGTGAATCCCTGTCTTTCCAAAAAACAAAAAAAGGTATATTGTCCATCAGGTTGATCAGGAGTTCCCACTGCCTGTGGAGTTCTTCTTCCGTTTCCACACGCTCGGTAGCGTCCTCGGAAATACCCAGCAAAAAAGCAGCTTCCCCATTTTCGTCGCGAATAGGTACCTTTCTGGTATGAAGGATACGCCTTCCTTTATTCTTGGGATCAATGAACTCTTCAGGCACATCAACCGTATCGTAAGAAGCCATGGCCTCCCGGTCTTTCTGGACAAAAAAATCCGCCTGCTCTGGCGGAAAAAAATCATAATCGTTCTTACCCAGAAGCTCTTCCCGTCGGCGCCCTAGAAGTTCCTCGCCGGCACGGTTTATGCGTACGAATCTGAGTTCTTGAGCGTCTTTAATAAAAAGCATGACCGGTATATTCTCGATTATGGAATCCAGAAAAGCGTTAGCTCGACGGAGCTCCTCTTCCATTTTTTTCCTGCGGGAAATATCGACATTGACCTCGGCATAAAGCCATTCTCCGGACGCGGACTGAAAAGGTATGGTCGTTACCTGTACTACCCTGTTATTTTCCCTGACAAGCACCTCTTCGGTTATCACGGTCTTTTTGCTTGCCATAGACTCCACAACGCCGCAGCCCTGACAGGGGTCGTTCCTGCCCATAAAATATTCATAACATTTCTTTCCTTGCGGATCGCCATATACCTTGCGCCATGAGTCATCCACATAGCGAAGATAAAACTCGGAATCTATTATGTCCAGATTTGTTTTTGTAGCGCCAAGTATGAATTTTACCTGTTTTCCCAGAAAACTGTTTTCACCGATGTCTCTCCCCCCTATTAGCCCATGAACGCCATCAGCCTCTTTTTCCGGGCCGTATACGGTCATTACAACAAGTACCACGGGTCCTTCTTCTCCGCAGCCTGAAGCCTTAAAAACGTTGCTCTCTACTTGTAAGGTCTTGCCGGCAAAGCTGCCGGTTTCATTAAATTTTACAGTTTCACCGGTACCAATTGTCTTTTTTACGCTGTTTCGCAAGTTTTCACACCATTCCCCGGGAAAGAACTTTTCTATTTCCTTTCCTTCCAGGCTAGCAGCTTTCGACGTCGTAAGCCCCGCAGTGGCCCTATTCGCGAACAACACTATCCCGTTCTCGTTCAAAGCCAAAGCCGGCTGGGATATCCCATCAAATAACTTTTTTATATCCGCATATGCCTCAGACATTCTTCTCCCTCCCATCAGGGCTGCCGCTTTTTCTCTATTCTGCCGCTTTCAAGATAAGACCGCCCGGCGGACATACTGCTATATTCGTAAAAATCCTCGCCGACCACAAGGACCTCCAAAGACCCGAGATGGCCTTCTCTCATGGCGGTATATATTTTCTGCCCCTTCCTTTCGGGCGATACCGTAAGCGCGGAGAACCCTCCGCTGGACATGGTGTTGATTATCTCATATGACGCACCCTCTTCTATCCGCCCTTCCCGATCACTCGAAATGACTTCTTCAAGCACTATGCGGTTGTTTTCCTCTTCTATGGCATAGACGCCCCGGAACCCGTCCCCCCCGGGGCTGAACTTTCCGGCCTCATACACCCCCGATCTTTCAGAAGCCGCCTCGAAGGTCACCGCGCAAGCCGCACAGGCGAACGCGCAAACCAAAAAAACAGTTATTATGCCCACTGCCGTTTTCCTCATTTCTTCCTCCTTTTATCACATGTTGACAGGCCTCACGGCTCTTAAATTATCAGCATAGCGTCGCCGTAAGAAAAGAACCTGTATTTCTCCTGAACTGCTTTTGCATACGCTTTCTTTATTATGTCCGTTCCGGCAAAAGCCGAAACCAGCATAAGCAGTGTCGACCCCGGGAGATGAAAATTCGTTATAAGCCCGTCTACTATTCTAAACCTGTAGCCCGGAAAAATAAAGAGTTTAGTTTTGCCGGAGCCTGGAACCACATCTCCTCCAGGCGAGGCGCATGTTTCAAGCGTTCTTGTCGATGTGGTACCCACCGCGAATATCCTGCCTCCGGAAGACCTTGCCGCGTTTATCTTTACGGCCTCTCCACTTTTTAGTTCATATTCCTCCGCGTGCATACGGTGATCTTCCGCATTCTCGCACTTTACCGGCGAAAATGTGCCGTAATTAGTGTGCAGGGTCACATGAGCTGTCTTGACCCCTGAAGCGGTGAGACCGCTTAAAAGTTCCTTTGTAAAATGCCTCCCGGCAGTAGGAGCCGCGGTCGCGCCTTTGACCTCGGAATATACAGTCTGATAATCTTCACGGTCGCGAGGGGCATCAACCCTCGTGATATAAGGCGGTAACGGCACATGGCCGTGG
>CAYMBK010000029.1:0-4758 GCA_964388645.1 uncultured Planctomycetia bacterium
AAGATAAGACTATTTTCTTCTCCGGCACCCGCGTTTTCCAGCGCTTTATTAGACGTCTCCATCAGTTCTCTCATTTCAGAAAGAAACCCGTTTATCGCCTCAAGATCTTTCTCCGCGTCTTCCTTTTCTTCAAGTTCGCCTAAAACCAGCGCCCTAAGAAGTTCCAGGTCCGAAAGGCATGCCCTGTAAGCGTCATCGATCATTTTCATGTTCTGCCGCGTTTTTTTTAAGATCTCACCTCTGCCTTCCCCTCGGAGAGAGGTATCGACAGCCCTTTCCAGCACATCGGCCGAAGTGAAAGAAATGACGCTGATCGCGTTAAGCCGATTCGGTATTCCATGGAACAATTCTCTCATCTTTGTCATCACATCCATACTGTCCCCCGGGAAAAACCTCCTGTCCTACGCTCTAAGTATACATTTTTTCAAGCATTTCGTATATCTCTTTCATCCTGATGGGTTTCAAAATAAAATCATACACTCCTAACTGCCTGAGTTCTTCTTCGGTTCCCGCGGAAGAATTAGTGGCCGGCTCAAGAAACCCCGTAACAACGATGAACTTTGTATCCGGATGATCAGGCCTTACCGCTTTCAATACCTGCCACCCGTCAAAATAAGGCATTTTAAGATCAAGCAGCACCACGGGAAATGTTTCTTTCGCCAGTATCTCTACCGCTTGAAGGCCGGTTACTGCTATAGTGGCCTCATAGCCCCTCCTGCCAAGAAAACTCTTAAGGCTCTCGCACACATCCTGCTCATCGTCCACCACCAAAATCCTTTTCTTCTCATCCATTCTATCCCCCTAAACTATCTTCGGCAACTCTATAACAAAAGTCGCCCCTTCACCTTCGACGCTTTGGGCCCATATCTTTCCACCGTGCTTTCTTACGGTCTGTTGGGTTATCATCAGCCCCAAACCGGTACCTTTACTTTTTCCATCGGCATAAGCGAACAGATTGTCCTTTGTAGTATAGAACGGCTCAAATATCCTTTCAAGGTCATACTCGGGGATCCCCGGTCCGTTATCCGAAACCTCGACCCTTATCACAGCACCGTCTTCTCTGCCCCTTACATATACCCTGTCCCCTTTACCCGAGACCTCGAACATCTGCACGGCATTAGAAATAAGGTTAACGAACACCTGCTCTATCATGACGCGATCGCCCCGGATCCGCGGAAAACCTTCCGGAAACTCGTTAATTACCGTTATGGACCCGCCTTTCGTATAGGGAGCCACTCTGAGAATTACCTCATCGACCATTTCTTTCAGATCAAAATCAGTGAACTCCCGCCCTTTTTCCCTTATGGCGTCCATTATCGAATCCAGCATCTTTCGTGTTCTTTCAGCGCGCTCATAGGCCTTAGCCATTTTTTCTTTCAGGTAAGTCACGGACTCATTTGTCTGGCCGTCAAGTTTATCGGCTTTTATATCCATCTCGAGCACATCCTGCATCTCTTCTATATTAGCCGAGATAACATGCATGGGGTTCCTCAGCTCATGCGACAGGTTTGTGACCATATACCCCAGTGAAATAAGGTTTTCCTGCCTGACCTCTTCTTCCTGTGATTTTAACACCTTGGCGTGTGTTTTGTTCAGGTCCTCCACAAAAAGAGCGTTTTTTATCGCCATACCTATGTTCACACCGAGATCATTGAAAGCCTCAATATCCTCATTTTCATAAGGTTCATATGATATCTGTTCGCCGAGCGCGATAGCCGCTATAAGATTTTCATGATAAAAAGACGGTATCACTACCGACGCGTTTATCCTGTTCATCTCAGTCCCGGCTTCCTTGGTAAGGGCGGACCCTCCGCCGCTCGATTCAAACTTCAACTCTTCCCTGACAAGAGGCCCGCGCTCTCTTATCAGAAGCTTGATCAGGGCATTGTCTTCAGGGATCTCATATTCAACCTCCACCGCCTTGCGCGTGTCGCTTTTTACGGCCCCCTTAAGGGATAGCACGCCTTTTTTCTTATCCCAAAGATACAACCCCGTATAGTCCACTTTTATGAGTTCCGACGTCTTCGACAATATCATACTCACAAGCTCGTCAAGCCCCCTTACGCCTTTTACGTCTTCCAGAAAATCGCTTACTTCCTGCAGGTACTCGAGCTTTTTAGAACGTATAGCTTTCTCAGCCCGTACTTTTATATACTGGTATACCCGCAGCCCGGCCGGGGCAAGAATAGTCGAAGCTACCATGGGGACCACCCACCAAAGATCCCCGAAGTGTTGTTCAAGCCATACCCTCGCGGCCGAGGCCATAATGAACGGCACGGCGAGTATCGGAATGTAAACCAGCAAGAATACCATCGCTCTGGCCGCGACTATCCGTATATCCAGAAGGCGATATCTGATAATGGCATATGTCGTCAGAAGAACATATACCGACACAAGAATATTGCCGACCGGCGGGACATGTATGCCGTACCAAAGAGGATAGTTGGTTATTCCCCCGGCCCACCCGATAAGTATCGCCACCAGCACATATCTTGATCTGGTTTTCTTAATTCCGCTGGAACTCCGATATGTTCTTACGGCCACAATTATCCCGAAAACAACTATGAATATCCATATCGGCAAAAATACGTTGAATAATACGCCCGGATCAGGCCAGTACTTGAAAAACATCTTAGCCGAGACGCCCTTGATAAAATAAGGCGTGAGATTGATCACAGAAAATACGATAGCCGCGGCATATGAGGCCCGGACAATTTGCCTGTTTTCTTTTTCTATGCCCAGAAGCATCAAAAGGTGATGCAGGTAAAAAATAGGAGTAAAGATAGCGCCCGCCATAAGACCGCGCGTACAGAACAAAGCAAAAGCGGCATTATCCGCGAAAAGCCACAGCGCGTAAAAAATGCTCCAAAAAGCGACGCTCGCGCAGAACAAGAAATATGTGATGTTTAAAGGGTCTTTCCTGTTACGTGTTATCACCAACAGACCCAGCAGAATACTGGTCGTCGCGTTGATAAGTCCGGACATGGGAAAGAATAAATTGGGGGAATTCATACTTAGTCGGTTGTCTCACCATTTCTCAATTTTTACTTGCCTTGGCGTATTGAATGATCCCTTGCTGCTCGTAACTGATATTAACATCGGCTTTTCTGAAATTAGCGTCCTTGAATATCTTCGCGAATTCATCCTCGTCCCGATATATCAATTTCCAGTCCCCGGCCCATTCCATGAAATGGACCGAAGGGTTACTATACTTATCGCGCACATTCGCGATAAGAAGAGATCCACCGGGGTTTAATATTTTCCCCAGATTCCTGCACAAAAAAACAGATGTCTTGTGGCCCAGATAGTCAAAAAGCCCGGCTGAATATATAAGGTCATATTTCCCCGTAATAACATCCGAAACATCACGAGCGGCCGCTATTCTCAAAGCGTTCTTTTTAAAGAACTTAACCGTAGTGACCTTTGAGAGTAATTCTTTGGAAAAATCCAGCGCTCTTGTGTCATGGTCAAAACAATCTATGCTCACGTTCTCCCCGATCCGTCCTTCAAGGAACAATTCCTGTATCTCCTTTGCTGAGCCCGAAGCTAAATTCATAATACGGACCGGCGCGTCCCCTGCCCTTGAAACTTGATCGACAATAGCGCGCTTAAGATCATCTTTCCGGTTTCGCACCGCGACCGCTATAGCTGACATCTGAAAGTAGTTGTCAAACAACCTCTCAAAACCGCGTGTTTTAGGAGAGTTAACATGAATATCATAAATTATCTTAAAGTCACCGGGATAACCGAAAGGCTTGTCCACGCTCCACCTGCAAAAATCCCCGACATAAAAACCATCTTTAAAATTCCTTACAAAAAAATCCCTCAGCACATCCACTTTTTTATGATTTCCCGCGGCCAGTTGGGTTTTTTCATAATCCATAACTTCACGGAATATCCCATTGACCTCGGAATTGAACTCACTTTGGAATTTGCCCCATTCATCCGGATGCCTGCTAAGATGATCCTCTATCTCCTTTGCGCGCTTCAAGTAAAACTTAATGCGCTCACGCAAAGAGCTCCTTATCCCCGGCATACTCACCCTGGCGGGTTTACGCGTCTTTAGTATCTCGCTAGCGGCCATTACATCCGTTCTCATAAAACCATTCCCTATAAAGCTTCATTTCAGCTGATTGCGCTATCTTATAAATTTATGAAAGTATACCTTACTATAATCTATAAGGCAAGAACCCGAAGCTGAAACCGGGGAATATCAACGCCGGGCGAACCTTCCTCTCTGTTCCCATCGGCGCTAATGCTCACTCCACATTGGCGCCGTAAACGCCCGCCGCCATCAGATACCCGCGTGCTCTTTCTGCGAGTTTGTAACGGGAAACTAACTTATGAAAAGTTTTTCCATGATCCGGTTCTAGTAGATGGGCCATCTCGTGTACTATGACATAGTTCCTGACCCAATCCGGCATTTCTTTAAGCCTGCTTGATATTCTTATATTCCCGGCAACATGGTCACAGCAGCCATATCTTTTCTTTTGGCCGCTTGAATACGATATCGACCTGACCTTAAGTTTATTCTCGAAATACTTCGCGTTGAGTTCCCGGAAGACATCCTCAAGAGATCTATCTTTTTTAATACGTTCCTTGATCTTTCTGCGAACTATCCGTCCCTTGAGTTCATCTACCGCCTTCTCAAGCCTGTGGCGGGTTATGGTACTTGGCGCCACTACCGAGAGGACACCGCCTTCCAACCTTGCCGACACCGTCCGCTTCCGCTTAGGGCTATAAGACACTTTAACTGTA
>CAYMBK010000030.1:0-4042 GCA_964388645.1 uncultured Planctomycetia bacterium
TCTTGCCGTCAAAACTTTCATCGAACTCTCTCAAAAGTTCTTTCTGCCGGAGATTGAGGTTGTCAGGAATAACAACGTTCACCTTTACAAGCTGGTCTCCCGTCCCTCGTCCATCCAGTCTTTTTATTCCTTTGCCCCTTAGCCTGAAAACGTGCCCTGAAGATGTCCCGGCGGGGATGGCCAGCTCAACTTCACCGCCTACACCCGGAACTTCAATGTCGGCCCCGAGAACCAGCTGCGCGAATGAAACATCAACCACACTTAAAATGTCATACCCCCGACGTGAAAAGAACTTATGTTCCCGGACTTTAAGCAGGACATAAAGATCCCCGAACGGCCCTCCATTCTTTCCAGGTTCGCCTTCCCGTGATATCCTCAACCTGACCCCTGTATCCACCCCGGGAGGTACGGTAACAGTTATTTTGCGGGAAACCTGTACTCTGCCGCTGCCATAACACTTGGAACATGGCACCTCGACCACCTCGCCCATGCCTCTGCAATTGTCACATGTCGCGGCTACGCTGAAAAAGCCCGCGGACCTTGATACCTGCCCGGTTCCCCCGCATCTTGGACATCTCGACTTTCCCGTGCCCGGCTCGGCTCCCGACCCCTTACACGTACCGCAGTTATCATATTTCCTGATCTTTATTTCTTTTGTCACGCCCGTGACCGCTTCGAGAAAATCGATGGTAAGCGAATATTCCAGATCATTACCTCTTCTCGGGCCGCGCGGACTCGATGACCCCGAACCGAACATGCCGTCGAATATCCCACCAAAAGCGCCTCCAAAAACCTCTCTGAAGATATCGCCCGGGTCATGGAACCCAAAACCGTTGGAGTCACCGCCCTGAAAGGCGGCTTCTCCGAAACGGTCATAACGGGATCTTTTTGCCGGATCGCTCAAAACCTCG
Source organism: uncultured Planctomycetia bacterium (assembly GCA_964388645.1). Classification (GTDB taxonomy): domain Bacteria; phylum Omnitrophota; class Gorgyraeia; order Tantalellales; family Tantalellaceae; genus SLID01. Next base: position 912 of record CAYMBK010000030.1, read on the forward strand.
TAGGCATGAGAGAGCTCCTTGAACTTATCTTCGGCTTCTTTGCTTCCCGGGTTCTTGTCGGGGTGGTACTTAAGAGCCATCTTTCTGTAGGCTTTCTTAAGCTCATCTCCCGAAACTTCTCTGTCCACGCCCAAAATTGCGTAATAATCGCCCATATTCACCCTTGAATACCGGAGGCATTACAACTCTTGCCGCCTTATTCTTTCTTATCTTTGTCTTCGTCTACCTTGTAATCGGCGTCAACTACATCCTCTTCTTTTTTAGCCTCTCCGCCACCCTGGCCGGCTGCCGCTTCCTCTCCGCCTGTACCCTGTTTCGCCTGCGCCGCTTTATACATCTCTTCCGAAAGCTTATGGCTGGCCTTCTGAAGATCCTCCTGGGCTTTCTTGATCTCGGAAACATCCTCCGAAGTAAGCTTTTTCCTGGCTTCTTCCACAGCTTCAGTCACTTTCTTTTTCTCATCTTCCGAAACTTTATCACCATACTCTTTTAGAGCCTTCTCTGTGGCATAAACCAGGTTATCAAGCTGGTTTCTGGCCTCTATAAGCTCCTTTTTCCGTTTATCATCGCTTTCGTGTGCCTTGGCATCGGCCTTCATCTTTTCTATTTCGTCCTTTGAGAGCCCACTTGAAGACTCTATCCTTATTGATTGTTCTTTTCCGGTCGCTTTGTCCTTAGCCGAAACGTGAACTATGCCGTTAGCGTCTATGTCGAAAGTTACTTCTATCTGAGGCAACCCGCGCGGGGCCGGAGGTATTCCCACAAGGTCAAACCGCCCGAGCGTCCTGTTATCGCTCGACATCTCTCTCTCACCCTGGAGAACCAGGATCGATACCGCGGTCTGATTATCGGCGGCCGTGGAGAACACCTGGCTTTTCTTTGTGGGGATAGTGGTATTGCGCTCTATCAGCTTTGTCATAACCCCGCCCAGCGTTTCTATACCGAGTGAAAGCGGCGTCACATCAAGAAGAACCACATCAGAGAGCCCTTCCGCTCCGCTGAGAACTCCGCCCTGTATAGCCGCGCCTATGGCAACGACCTCATCCGGGTTCACCCCTTTATGCGGCTCTTTGCCGAATATTTCCTTCACCACTTCCTGTACTTTGGGCATGCGGGTCTGGCCGCCTACCAGTATTACCTCATCTATGTCCGAAGGAGAATAACCGGAATCTTTGAGCGCCCGGTAACAGGGCTCTTTTGTCCGTTCAATGAGGCTGTCCACAAGCTGCTCCAATTTGGACCGCGTAAGCGACATGGTAAGATGTTTCGGGCCCGAAGCGTCCGCGGTTATGAAAGGCAGATTTATTTCGGTCTCGAGATTCGAAGAAAGCTCACACTTCGCCTTTTCGGCGGCTTCCTTAAGCCTCTGCAAAGCCATCTTATCGTTTCTGAGGTCAACCCCGTGTTCTTTCTTGAACTCTTCCGCTATCCAGTTCATTACGGTCTGATCAAAGTTATCACCGCCTAAATGCGTATCTCCGTTGGTGGATTTAACCTCAAAAACGCCTTCTCCGACATCCAGTATGGAAATATCGAATGTTCCTCCGCCAAGGTCGAAAACCGCTATTTTCTCGTTCTTTTTGCTGTCAAGGCCGTATGCCAGGCTTGCCGCCGTAGGCTCGTTGATTATCCTCAACACTTTCAATCCGGCTACTTCTCCCGCGTCTTTTGTAGCCTGGCGCTGAGAATCATTGAAATAGGCCGGGACCGTTATCACCGCTTCAGTAACCTTTTCTCCGAGATAATCTTCAGCTGTCTGTTTCATCTTCTGTAACACCATGGCCGATATTTCAGGAGGGGTATAGTTTTTGCCGTGGGAAGCCACGACAACGTTTCCTTTCGCGTCGTCATTCACTTTATAAGGCACCAACTTTTCTTCTTCCATAACCTCGGAATGCTGCCTTCCCATGAAACGTTTTATGCTGAATATCGTATTGTCTGAGTTGGTAACAGCCTGGCGTTTCGCGGGCTGTCCGACAAGCTTTTCACCGGCCTTTGTAAATGCCACAACACTGGGAGTGGTTCGTGTCCCCTCTGCATTCGCTATTACCTTGGGCTCTCTCCCCTCCATAACGGCAACACATGAATTTGTTGTCCCGAGATCTATTCCTATAACTTTTCCCATGTCCATCCTCCTTTATTTCTATTTTTTTCAATATGTTTTTTAAAAACCCTGTTCCATCTTTTCGCCCCCCTATCGCTTCGCCTGAGGTTTACCCTCGCAGCGGCACTGCCGGGGGAAAAGTAACTTAAAGAACCTGTTCCTCCGTGTCTGCCGTGTTTTTTGCTACCCTCACCTGAGCGGCACGCAGCAACCTGTCATTATACATGTACCCCGACCGCACCTCTTCCAGGATCTCGCCGTCCGGGGCTTCGTCTGTTTCAACCGCCATTACCGCCTCATGTATATTGGGGTCGAACTGCCGTCCAAGTGTTTCTATTTTTTTCACTCCCGAATCCTCAAGAACACGGTGGAACTCTTTTTGAACAAGTTTTATCCCTTCCAGCATAGCTCCCTTGTCTTCGGCCTTTTCCATGGCCGCAAATGCCATGTCGAAATTATCCATTATCGGAAAAAGCCTGGCTATTATTCCTTCATTCGCGAACCTTATATGTTCATACTTCTCTTTTTCCAGCCGCTTTTTCGTGTTCTCATATTCAGCATGCACATTAAGCCACTTTGAGTAATACTCGTCCCTCTCAGCCGCTTTTTCCCTCAACTCGCCTATTTCTTCAGGGGTTATCACAGATTCCTGCGTATCCTCAGAAACTTCGTTTTCGGTCTTTTCTTCGTGTTTTTTTCTTTTATTCATAATTATCTGTCCAGCTCCTCTAGTTTAGCGCTGATCAAACCTGACAGGCAATTAACCGTTCTTAGCGCCCGGTCATAATCCATTCTGGTAGGCCCCACGACCCCCATGCGTCCCGCTGTTTTTCCCTTAAAAAAATAGCCGCATGTCACTATACTGCAGTCCTTGAGCATTTCGACGCCGCATTCCTCTCCGATGTACACCTTAACATCGCCGGAAGAAAGATCACGTGTAAAAACAGTCGCGAGATCCCTTTTTCGGTCGGTAGAGAATATCTGAAAAACCCTCCGGATAACGCCTATGTCGGAAAACTCCGGTTCG
>CAYMBK010000031.1:0-25643 GCA_964388645.1 uncultured Planctomycetia bacterium
TATATGGCGCAGAATGTGAATGTCGGCGGAGCGGTAGATACTTATCTTCAGGAAAAGCCGGAAAAGCCTCCCGTACCGCATAAAGTTAGTGTCGGTGAGCCCTCTGGCGAAACGGAGACAACCGTAGATATAGTTCCTGGAACACGTACGGTGCAGGGATCCGGGACAATAAGTGTTAAGCAGACCTATCGGCAGAGTGATAAATAAGCGATATTCTGGATAGCGTAAATCCATCCCCGAAGAAGCCGTAAAATTTCAGTCCTCCTTGGAAACCTCGAGCTCCGCCACCGTCTTCGCGAGGAGATCCGAAGCCGCGGGTTCCGCATTGACAAAGCGATCTCTTACAGTAAAGGTCATTCTTCCGGCCATTTTATCCTGTATATCATGATCCTGGTCGCGAGAGTGGGGTTCTCTTCCAGGATGAACGGTTCGAATAATGTCAAGCCTGTGCCGTTAAGGTAGTACAGCCTGAATATGACAGACTTCAGTACATGTGAAGGGGCAACGATGCAGCTTGACCGATTGCCGCTTCGTCTGATGAAAAGAACGGAAAGCTTTATGTCAGGTTTTTCCATTTGTTTTTCCGAAAGGCCACCGCTGATCGGAAGAATGATACTTTCGGGGGTTCCTGATATTTGTCCTTCCAGGGAACTAATATATGCTGTCATTTTGGACGTATCAAGCGATACGCCGTTACTGAAAAATAATGTCCCGTTATTTTCACGGATCTGAAAACTTTCTTCTCCTATGTAAGGCATGCCTCCTGAAATTCGCCACATCAAAGAGATATAATTTTTTGTTCCGCGCACGAATGATCCGGATACCGGCGGAGGATCCAGATCACCGTTTCGGGCCGCCAGGGCTTTCGAGAAATCCCATTCAGAAACATAGTAGAGCCCCAGTACATTTTTCATGAGGTCATTATAGATCAAGCAAAAAGAGGGAGGGGGAGGTCCGTGCGTGAGCGCTGCCAGTTGAAACGCTTTATCTTTGTCTAGGAACTTTTCGGCGAATGAAACGGCTCCGGACTCGTTCCGGACGGCCATCTTTTTGAGCAATTCCACGGCTTCATCTTCGGCGAAACCTTCGGAAACAAGGAAGTCGAACGCCATGTTACCGCTGGTATTGAGCATGCGCAGTATTCCTGCGGCCTCACTTTCGTTATCACTCATAAAGAAACTCGCTACCCAGTAAGATTGCGGGACTTCGGGCGTAGCTCCGTCGAAAGTAACGCCGCGTTCGGCGATGGCTCTTATAAAATGCCCCGGAGGCCACCAGGAATTAACTATACTATTCTCCGGGGACATCGACTTGAGCGTTTTGAGAGCGGAGTCCCAGGTTTCGTTGAATATGGGTTTTATCCTGGAGGAGGAGATATGCGCTAAGACCATCGGCGGGGTCAGAAGCCCCGAAAATAAAATGGGATATACCGCTGTAAAAATACGGGGCCTTTTTTTAAAAAGCAAGCTAAGCCTTCTTCGCGTGTGGTTGTAGATCGAGTTGAGCCCGTATGCAAAACACAATGACGCCGGGCCTATGAGAAAGATCACGAATCGCTCGTTTTTTGCCGACATAAAAGCGAAAACCGCCGTAAAAACGCATATAGAAGCTTTATATTCAAAAAACGCGTCGGTTCGTTTCCGGGGTAAAACGGAAAAAAACCCGTATATCGCGAAGAAAACGAAAAAAGGGCCTCCGGAAAGGTGCATTATTTTCAAGGGCGAGGCCCTCTTGAGTTCTCCGATGGTCAGGAAGATATCCGGCCATACATCTATCCGGGCAAGTGAAAATTTACCTGTTATACCCAGAACCTCAGAAAGTGAAACTGACAGGCCTGACGGCGTCACTACAAAAGCCGATACTGCCAGGGTCCCCAGAAGGTAGATGGAATATCCGGCAAAAATATCACGGACGGGTTTTTTTGTGAAGACTCGGAAAAGGTATCCCGCGAAGAATGACAATGAAACAAGGAAGACAAGCAGCAGCCATCCCTGCCAGAAGACGGAGTAAATACCGTTCAGAAGAGATAAGGCCGCTATCCAAACTATTTTTTTGTTATGGTCGAATGCCTTGGCCATAAGAAAAAGGGCGGCCAGAGGGAATATGACATTGTAAGGGTCGGTGTCGTACCATCCCGCGCAGCTTCTCTGTATGAAAATGGGAGCCAGGGAAAAGAAAAAACCGCTTATAAGGACGGTCATTCCGGGCATTTTTAATTTTTTACAGCACAGGATGAATAAAGCCAGGCATAACAGGTAAAGCACCATAGGAACAACGGACACCGAAAAAATGAGTTCGATGTTCTCGTTGAACAGGAGCATGGCCTTGTGCACCAAAAATCCGGTATAGGGATGGATCTCAAAATTCCGCCATCGTCCTATTGGGGCGGTCATGAGAGGGTCGAAAAACCTTCCTCCCGACATTTTCTCGGCAAGGCGGCCTTTTCGCAGAAGATTTTTAGTGAGACGGTAGTAGTAATATGGATCCGCTCCGAGAAGATACAAGGCGCCGGAAGAAGTGAGATTTTCAGCGAGAACATTGACGGATCCCTCGAGGGCATCTCGGTCGGACCCTATAATGGCCTGAAGACGGACATCTGTTTTGGTCTTTTTTTCGGCCTCGTTTAAAAGGGGGTAGACGCGGGAAGTTTCCACGGCCAGCTCCTTTCGAAGATTAGCCAGGATGATCATGCGGCTTATCTTTAGATTGTGCCGCCGTATGTTTTGCGTTGCCGGGTAAGAACGGAAATAAAGCCCGAAAGAGGCGGTGATCGCGAAGATAGCAATAAAGACGGCCGATCTCTTGAAGTGTTCTGTCATGTTCCGCTCGAGTTTGGGGGGTTACTCTTGCATGGACTGCATTATTTGCCTGAGAACGAACATTCTTACGTCAGTTACATCATCCGGGATAACGTAGTCCGGGGATATGCCGTCAAACCCCAGGAGTGTACCGTCAAAAATAAACGATTGGCCTGTCAAAAGCGCCAGCATAGATCCGTCTTCGAACCGTATTCCGCTTTTAAGATGGGCGGATCCCGCGGTGTTTTCCTTCCCCATTATCACGGCTCTTTTGTGTGCCTGGAGGGCGCCCGCGAGTATTTCCGAAGAGCTTCCGCTCTTGCCGTCCACCAGCACTATCATGCGCCCGGTGTACAGAATATCGGAAGCCGGCGTAACAAGGCCCGCTACCGGTTTGTCTCTCCTGACATAGTAAGATACGCGGGATTCAGGAGGGAGGAACAGCGCCAGTATTTCCCGCACGGCAAGAGGCGGTCCTCCGGGATTGTCTGTAACGTCCAGCACTACGTATTCTATGTTCGTAACACCGTGCTGTTCGATGTATGCCTTGAGGTCATTGGCTGTTTCTTTGTTGAATTTATTGATCTTGAAATACGTTACTCCCGGCAGTCCCGTAGGAAACTCATCAACGGTTTCCGTGAAGAATTCTTTACAAACCAGGGTGTAGGGTTGTAGTCTGCGTTCTTCAATTATGGCTATTATCATCTGCACTTCTGTATCCAGGGGGGGGGAAAGCAGTGATTCGATCTCCTGTTGTGAAAGGGTGTTCACCCCGGAGCCATTTATCGCCATTATCGCGTTACCCGGGCGTATTCCTTTAGCGTACGCATCGGAACGGGCCTCGACATCGGTTATGACGAATATGTCGCCTGACATGTTGCCGGAAATGCCCAGGCCGTGTTCATAGCCGTAAACCTTTTTAGCGTACTCTTCGGCTTCTTTAGGCGGGATAAAATTCGTGAACGTATCCTCCGGGTCTTTCAGTTTTTCTACCAGCAGCCCGGAACCCAGATGGGCAAGCCAGCCGGTGCCGTCCGTCAAGGCCTGGACATCCGAAAGCCGGGTTTTTTTATAGTTTTTAATGAAGTCTTCATAAACTTCCCGTGAAACGGGCTTGTAGTATTCAGAGTCCATGCGTTCATAGACCATGGCGATAAAGTCGAGGTAAGGTTTCTGCAGGCGGTCAAGTTGTGCGTTAGTCCCGCCGTTCTGCGCGCATGATGCCAGGGATATAAGGCTCAGCGCCAGAGCCGATGCCCGTAATACATTCCCAAGGAAGACGTTTGTGGTATTGTTCTTATGCATGAAATGCTCCTGTTGCATCTGAGTTTCAGAAAAGAAAAAGCTTAGTTTCTACGGATCGATACTCTGCTTCTATGCAAAAAGCATAGCACCGAGCTCCTTATTTATCAAGGGTTTTTGTCGCATCCGCTGTTCTTTTAGGATATTCCGGAAAAGTTCCGGACGCGATATATTGTGACACTTTATTGACACCGCCTGGATTAAAACATTATTACGGGTTACGGAGCGGGAAGGAGGACGTCATTTCAAACGAAAGGGCATCTTGAAGCGGAAAAATGGGAGAGCCCGGATATTCGGGTAGTGTGTTCCTCGGATTTGTAAACCGGGAGAATCGTGGTATACTTATTTTTCGGGGATACTGACACGGGAAGTCTGAATAAGGAGTGTTTTCGCCTTTTGGGGGCGGGGTGATATTGGGCATGAAGATAAGAGGTAGTTTTTTTTTGGTTTTTCCGGCGTTATTCCTGGAATTGTCATTGGCAGTGTTTTCCGCGCCCGATGCGGCAGCATCTCAGCAGGCTGCGTATCAGCATAATAGCCGAGGCATTGAAAAGCTTCAGTCCGGTGATTATGCCGGGGCCATAGAGGATCTCAGGGCAGCCCACCGATATCTCCCGGCAAATGAGGACATTAAACGGAATCTGGGGATAGCTTATAACAACTACGCCTTCTATCTAAAAACAAAAGGGGTTTTGCGGGAAGCCATCATACAGTACAAAAACGCTCTCCAATACGATAGCGACAATCCGTACACATATTATAACCTTGGCCAGGCGTACTATTTAACGCAGGACATGCCCATGGCCAGGCACGCTCTGGAAAAAGCTCATAAACTGGATCCCGGACTCGAAGGCCTCGAGGTTTTGCTTGCCAGGGTAAAAGGTGAAGCCACCGCGGAAAGCGGATTTGACAAGATAGAAACCATGCATTTCATAGTAGCGGCCGACAGGACGGTTCCGAGCGCTAAAATTTCTTATATACGCACACACCTGGAGGAGGCCTATGGAAGGGTGGGGATGATATTGGATCATTATCCGAGGCAAAAGACAATTGCCGTAATTTTCTCAGAGGATAGCTACGCTCATATGCTTAAAGGTATCCCTCCTTGGGCGCTTGCCGTATACGACGGCAAAGTCCGTATTCCCGCGGACAGGACCAGATATGGGTCTCGGGACGTCATAAAAATAATATACCATGAGTATGCCCATGTAGTGGTGCGGGACATAACCCGGGGGAAATGCCCTGTCTGGCTTAATGAGGGTATAGCGGGCCTTTCGGAAAGCCTGGTAGAACCCCAAAAAAAGGAAGTTATTCGAAAGTACATAGAAAAATTGGGAGTAGTCCCCTTAAGGCGCATTCCTGAGAGTTTCGCGGATATTAAGCAGCGTGAAGTGATGACGCTTTTGTACATGCAGTCCTATCTTCTGGCGGAGTTCATTGTGAAAAAAGTGGGATATAGCGGGTTACGCGATATTTTAGATGAACTTGGCAGGGGAACTACGATATGGGCCGCCATAAGCGGCGTTTCAGGCCAGAGTATGGCTGATTTTGAGAAAGACTGGGGCAGGGCTCTCGCTTCTGAATACGGGTGGAAGGGTACTGTTTCACCATGATGCAGTTTTAGGCACAGGAGTACTTGACTTGCCGGGTTTAAAAGGTAAACTATATTCTGCGGCTCTGCTCAAAGTAGGGCAAGGTAGTTTTTTTGTGGTTTTCAGTGAAGGGATGTATATGTGCGCCAAGGGAAGGGAAGAGGGATGAAGAAAATATTTTTTTTAGTTTTTTTAATATCGGTCCTGCATTTTTGCGATGTTGTGGCAGAGCCCGAAAAGGCAACGGTTTTTTCCACTCAGGGAAAAGTAAGCATGATACCCAAAGGAAGCACTTCGTCCATCGAAGCTTATCCCGGGATGCAGCTTAACGAGGGCGACTGGATAAAGACAGATAAAGCGTCTTCTGTGGCGATATCGTTCAATGAAGAAGACAGCAATGTTGTAAGCGTAAAGGAAAATACTCTTGTTATACTCAAGCTTGACGGATATTTCAAGATACATCTTCTTTCCGGTGAGATATACGCTTTTTTAGAAAGCGTTGAGAAAGATGAGTCTTTCAGAGTGCTCATGCCTTCGGTGGTCACGGAATCAGCAAGCAGCGGGTGGGGAGCTACTACTGACGGCAGTTATACCAATGTTATGGTCTTTGAAAATCAGGCTTTTATTTGTGGTATCAATATGGACGGTAGTGTCGATGATAAGAAGTTCTGGATAGACGAAGGTTTTCAGCGCAAGACCATAAAGTTCCAGGACCCCGGTGCGATCAGGCCTGTTCCTAAGGATGTCGCCACATGGTTCAAGGAACAGGTAGTCGCCCATCATCTCGAAAAGTCCCTCTCACGCGATATTAAGACAAGCCCCCCGGTGCCTGCTTCCCCGGGAAGAACTGACAATAAAGGGCCCGCTAAAGATGTTGACGCCCAAAAGGAAGAGGACTTTAATGGGTCAGCCGGGCCGTCCCATCATGCTCCCGGTGTTTTTGTAACGGACGGAGAAGAGATCAATCTCGTGGAGTATCTTTACAGGGAGAGGCTCAGGCAGAGGTAATTCTTAAGAAGACCGTCTCTAGGGAAGCCATTCTTGCAGCGTCAGGTTCAACGGCCGCCGGATTATCCTGGGGTCATAGAAGTTCTTAACTCCCGCTCTTGTCCATTTGGTCATTTCATCTTCGATAGCTACCGTGCTGCTCGTTTCAAGCCCCTTTACGGAGGAATCGCTGTACACTATAAGGGTAGGCTCTTTGTAGCTTAGAAGGCTCTCTACTGTTTCCTTGAATTTTTCGGGGGAAGAAATGATGTGGGCTAGATGCGCGATAACGCATTTGTATTTTTTGCTTTTTCCGGCCCGCACCATTTCGGCTTCATCCTTGACGGTCTTGGTGTCATAGCCGTGTTTGTCAAAGATCCTGGATATTTTTTCGGTAACATGAGGAGAATCCGTCATAAGCAAGGCTTTGTTGCGGGTGAGGTCCTTAGCCGCCGAAACAAGATCCTGTTTTTCGACGGGTTTTGCCAGAAATCCATCGGCTCCGCAGGAAAGAAAAGTGTCAGACATACCGGATCTGCCGGAAACGACAAGAACAGGAAGATTCCGGGTGCTAGAGGCTGATCTCAGAGATTTGAATACGGAAAAACCGTCTAACTTGGGCAGAATAATGTCGAGTACGACAAGGTCGAATTTGTCTCTTTGCAGGAGCTTTATCGCCGTTTCCCCGTCCTCTGCCGGAATGACCGAAAATCCCCCGCTCTCAAGCATCGCTTTAGAAACATCCAGAAGATCCGAGTCATCCTCTACTAAAAGCACTCTTTTTGGGGGTTGATCTTTTGCGGGTATGTTCATATTCTTATCCTTTCTTTCTCTAAACCCGGATCGTTAACAGCGTTTTTGACCATAAAAACCCGGGGGGCCGGTCAAAAGTTAGATATATTATTACCATGTGTAGGAAAACGTGTCAATTCTTTTTGTGGATTACGAAGAAACCTCTTGCGCGTATCGGATCTATCTGCTACAATCGTGTCCTTGAAGATAAGGACGCGGGGTGGAGCAGAGGTAGCTCGTGAGGCTCATAACCTCAAGGTCGGAGGTTCGATTCCTCCCCCCGCAACCAGTATAAATAAAGCGGAGATAGTCATTTACGATTATCTCCGCTTTATTCTTTAGGGCAGTCTTTACGGGCTGTGCTAACACTATGCTAACAAAGTTGATCTAGGAGCCTTTCCGCAGGTCGTTCAAATATCTATTTTCGCCCCCGCCAAAGAAGAAGCTTTTTGAAATAGAACCGCCTCGGTCAAACCCACCTTGAGGGCATCAATTAAGCACAAACAAAAAACACCGCTTAAATTAAAACGGTATAAATTCTTGAGCAATGCCCTTGCAAGAGCTATAATCTGTTATGGTTATGAGGAAGTGGCCTGGTGGGAAGATGGGAAGCAGGCTCTTGATCATTATCCAAGGCGATCTTACGCGGAACGGGGGATGTTGCCTTGTTTATTGTTTTATAAGAGGTTCCGGGGGGATTCAGCCTTGCGCTGATAATGTTTGTGATGAAGAGGGAAAAATAGCGCCGCTGTGATGAAAGTCGTCCGGGTTTGGAGCAACCGAAGACAAGGAGGCTTATATGCCGAAAGAAAACCTTAGTGATCTCTTTAAAGGGGTGAAGTGGTATGAGATAATTCTGTCGTGTTGGCCGCTTGTTCTAATGTTTATGGGGGGCGCGGTCGGGGGAGCGTGCGGAGCCGCAGCCTGCTATTTTAATCTTCATTTGTTCAAGAAGGACATGAAGAGGCCTCTCAAATATTTATTTAGTGTTCTTATCGGCGCGGGCAGTGTTCTTTTGTATGCTATTATTATATGGGTTCTTGCTGCTTTTTTCCCTGATCTATTTGCCGGGTCCGATGGGCAGGGTTAATAGTTACTTGAGCGCGGTATGTAGATATTTTTTAAGAAGGTAAGTTCCTGCGATTGCGAGGAGGTTGTCATGGAAGGATCTCTTGCTGTATTGATCATGGCATTGCTAGCGATATTCAGTTTATTTTTCTATTTTTTGCCGTCTATAGCGGGAAGGAGAAAAAGGAATGCCGGAGCGATCTTTATATTAAATTTGTTGCTTGGCTGGACTTTTATAGGATGGGTGGTAGCTTTAGTCTGGGCGCTATGCAAGGATCCTGAGCCTGTAAAACAGTGTTGAAACAATGCTGTCCGGAGAGAATCTAAAAAACCGCCCATTGAGAGGGATCGAAGCGACCGAAGCCCTTCGTTCTGTGGAAATATATATGGCTCAGGATTTCGGCAGACTTAGCCTGTAGCAGAAGCAATCTTTTGAAATGTTTGATTTTGCTGGGGATCGCTTCGTCACTCTTTTCAGCCGTTCCCCGCGATGACACCGTCAGGTCTAATTATCGATATAATTTTCACCCTATAAAAACGATTGACGCACTTGTTCTAAAACCCCTGGTTTATGAGGCTCACAGGATACGGTTAGAGTCCAGATGATAGATTTCTTGTTTTTCCCGAACAGCATTGTTACAAAGTTGAAGATCATGGTATGGGAAACTCGCTTTTCTTTGTTAGAAACAAAAAAAGTTAAAATCCTCAAATAGTGTGATACAATGATCTCACTTTTTTGAAGCCGCCCTTAGGCGTTGAAGGGCACTATGCGTGGCAGGGCTACGTTCGCGGCAGAGAGAATGAGTAAGACATTGTTGATCGGGGCACATCTTTCGGAGGAGAATGGTGAGATATTTTTTGGTGAATTACAGGGCATGTGTTAGGGCCATTGCTATCTGCGTTGCCGTGAGCTTTTTCTGCCAGAACGTCGTTTTGGCCGCGGGTACGGATATTCCGATGCCGGGCAATCTTCTTCCTTCTTCCGGGTTCAATTTCATAACGGGAACATCCGTTCCCGGTGAGTTCGAAGTGACGGCTTTTCTGAAATACTTGCAACATCGGATAGGGGTGTTACGGAAAAAATATCCGAAACGGTTTTTAACGCCCGAACTCATCAGGGATCTTCTGTCCGAACAATTCACTCAGGGTATTCCGGGATTTGACCCTCAAAAAATGTACCCACAGGGCAACGAACTGGTCATGCCCCTTTGGGATCGTGAGATACGCATATCCCTGCCCGATGGACGAACAAGGATCGATGGCGAGAGCGAACTGACCGTCTCGGAAGCGTCCCCGGCGAAAGACGAGCACGTCATGCGCAGCGGTCCTGGAAGCGGCCCGGACCACTTTAGGGGGGAGCCAAAGGATCGTGGTCCCCGAGAACGAATAAGGATGTACACCCATTTTACGGATGATCAGCTTATTGAAGAGATCGTAAAGACAAGGGATGAGTTTCTTGCCCGGAAAGACGAAGAGGGCTACTCACGAGAGACAGGCAAGACCCCGAATTTTAACCTTGCCGCGTTGAAAAAAACCAATCTCCGTCTTTACGACTATCTGCTCAACCACGACAAGAAGAATCTACTGCACCAGATACCATTTTTGCCGGGCAAGGAAGATCTCGAGACGGATATCGGCGGCGGTATGGAAGATCTCCCCGCCACATCTTCGGGCGCGGAGTGGTCTGCCTCTTTTGTCGAAGAAATATTTGACGGTGGATTTCTGACAGCAACAGAAAAAACGATCTTAACGCTTTTTTTCGGTCTGGGCGGGCAATGGTCAGCAAAAGCCCCGGTAATAGCCCGTGAACTCAACCTTACACGACAACGGATAGATCAGCTCAGAGAAAAGGCAATTGACAAGATAAGAAGGTGGATCGCCACGAGAGATCTGGCCATTTTCGGGTTTTCGCCGGGCGAAGCGGCTTGGATATTGTCCTTTTATCCGACCATGGATGGATTCGCTCAAAGAATATCCCGCGTGAGGAGGATGCTCAGGGTTTCTGATGATGCCGCTTCGTCTTTTACCCCGGAAGAAAGGAAAAACCTGGCCAGATCCGTTTTGGAAGAACCGTGGCCACCGGAGGCGAGGTCGTCTGAAAGAACGCGAAGGCCGAACGGCAGGGGCAGGTCCGCTTCCGCGCGTATCACGCCACTCGTCGCGATAACGGGCATCGCTATCGGCGCGGCTATCTTCCTGCCGGCGATATCCGCCGCCGCGCGAGGGCTTTATCATTATCTTGCATCCTCAGGTATCTCCGGGTTTTTGCCCGGAGGAGGTGAAGTGACGCTCATTTTAGGGTTGCCTCTTCTTGGATCCGTTTTTTCCGCGCGGGGCCCAGGCAACGAAGCGAGAAAAATTGAAGAGGCTCTGTCCGCCGTGCGCGATATGACCGCGGGGAGGGACGAATATGATCCCGCGGAAGGACGCAATCCAAAAGAACGGAAGATACTGGAGGTGTACGGCGAGCTTCAGAGAGAGAAAGGAACCGGCTATGTACCTGATCTCACAGAATTGGCCGAACGGGCGGAGATCGGCACATCGACACTTAAGTCCCGTTTGTTCAGGATGAACCTGGACAGGAACGACAGGTATCTGAAAGCTCTTGTCTACAGAGGATCTGACCTTCCTCAAGTTGGAGGCAAAAGGGGTTACGCTTCACTGGGCTGGATGGGAGAGGATCTGGGCTTTGTCTATTCTCCGTTCCTGCATGCCCCTGTACTTGAAGAACTTTTCAAGGTCGGTATACCGCTCGCTATTTTTAATATCCTGAGCTTTATTACTCCGGAACTGCCGGCTCTTAATCTTTCCGTTTTTGTATCCACGTCTGTGATCTTGGCTTTTGTTTTTCTTGCCGCGCACCTTCTGAACGAGGATGGGCCTTACAGCGTAGACAGGCCGTTCTCCCTGGCGTCCGCGCAAATAAGAGCCGTGTTTTTACGGCACCCTCTCATGGCCGCTAAAAAAGTACATAAGACATGGCATTACATAAAAGTGACGAGGGGTACCCATTATCTGGCTTTCAACATCCTTGCGGCGCCGGCCTACTCGGCGGCATTCGGAATTTTGCTGTCACTGCCTTTTGTGGTGTTTCTGGGGCCTTCGGTTTTCAATATCATTCCGTTATTCCTGAGCATGCTTCTGCACTATTTTCAGAACCGCCGCATAAAAATGATAAACGAAAAAGAGAGGAGGACGATAAGGTATGCCTCTCTCCCGGGATGGGTTAAAATGGTCTTTCCTCATGGTAAAGAAGCGATCAGGACGATCTTCTCGAAAAATACAACATTCGGAACAACCGCTCATCCGCGCAGTCCTCAAAGGCTTGCCCGGTGGTCACCTTTTGAGGACGGAGTTCCGATGGCATCGGATAGTTCCAGCCCCGACGGTATAAGGCCGCTTGGTGGCCCGGAAGAAGAAGCCGCGCGCGCCGCGTCCGGGAAAAAGCGATCTCTGGAAGAGTTGATCGCATCAGGCGATATCGCGAAGGGGACTTCGGAATACGTGTCTCCCGCGACAGCCAGGCAGACAATGGAAAAAGCGGGACAAGTACTCACGCGGGAAGAGGAACAAACTCTTTTTCGGGCACTTCATTCCGCGTGGAGGCCTGAGGACAAGCCGGTCAAACGCGCTGTTGTAGATATGATCGTCATGAAAAACCAGGGTTTGGTGTGGTCGGCCGTCAGAAAATTTGTGTATACCGAAGACAAGAATGTCATAGCCGATGCCGTTCAGGACGGGAACCTGGGTCTTCTGGAAGCCATACTGCGTTTCGGTTATGAGTTCAATCATAAGTTCTCGACTTACGCCTCGCACTGGATAAAAAAGTACATCAAGGAAGGATCGAAAATCATTACCGAAAGCATCCATATCCCGAGAAAGGAGGTGGAGAGATCGGACCGCTTGAAAAAATTTGTGGTATCGTTGCAAAATACGCTGGGCAGAGTTCCATGCGTCGATGAAATAGCGGAAAAGGCCGGCCTGGCAGTTAGTGAAGTTGTACGGCTTTTAGGAGTAAGGGCCATTCAGCCCGATTCTCTGTATGTGCCTGTAAAAAAGACGCTGGGGTCGGGGAAGAAAACAGTTCACCTCGGAGACCTGATCGCCGGTTCCGGCGGTGTTCACTATCAGGAAGATATTTCAAGCAAAGAGGTACTTTCGTATCTTTTTGCCAGTCTGACATTCACACAGCGCGTTGTTGTCAAGATGAGAAACGGCATAGGCACAGTGAGGGACAAGAGGTACTCAGTTCGAGAGATAGGGAGCCTGATCGGCTGTAGCGGCGCGAATGTACACCTTATTGAAAAGGAGGCCCTAAGAGTTTTAGGTAGAGCTGTCTCCAGGAAGAAGGACAGCGAGGTCACGACCGAAGGGGTCGATAATACCGATGTTCATATTGCCGAGATATTACAGATCAGCCCTCTGAAACAAGGAGATCTCTTCGAGAAAGAGTTCCGGCGTATCAGAGAGGAAAGGTTAAAGGATGAGAGGGCATCGGACGGAACAGATGACAGCGGGCTCACACTGGAGGAAGAGACACAAGCCCTTTCTTCCGTAAGCCATGATCCTAAACGTCCGGTCAGCGTAAGAGGAACAATAGCGCGGGTGTTCGGAAAGGACGTGAAGCCGGGCGTTGTGGACATAGGTTCGCTGCACGGATCGTTCGTGAAGGATTTTCTGGACATGCACGGAGATGTGGTCGGCGAGATGATAGGGATAGACACGGTATACGACAGGAGCAGGATAACTGCCGATATTGCCGACGCCATGCATGAGGAAGGGATCTGGTCTGAATATGAACGTGCCTACTACGCCGGGGAAGAAAGCCCCCTTATGAGCGTGGACGAGGTAATGGGGGACCCGTCCAGAAAAGGAACTTTCGGCGTGGCCACCATTAACAAACCGCCGGGCGGAATGGATGATTTTAAGGCTATGGTAGATGAAGCCGTTTATTTGGGAGCGCGCCTGATATTTCTCGACGCTAACGCTCGAGATATTCAGGAAGAGGGTTTGGAATATCTTCGGAGCCTGGGATATGACATTGTTGAGATGCCTGGCAAGCCCGAAGATTACCCCGCCACGGAGCAGATGAGAGTGGTTGTGAGAGAAAGGTTCTTTGTTTGCGAAAGAAAGGTAGAGCCCGAGGAAATAAACCCCGAAGAGGTCCGCGTTGAGGGTCTGCCCGTAGTGTGGTCCGGCGGCAAAGACGGCTCCGGACGAGGGGTGGCCGGCGTCCAGATCGATGTGGGAAGTATTTCCGGGAATACCGTGAGAATGGCCGGCATTGTCGAAGCTTTGGCCAGTCTGGGGCGGAAAGCCCCCGGGCTTGTAATATTCCCGGAACAGATAGACGAAGACTACATGAGCTGGACGGATGAGATCGCGGGAAAAAGGAGAGAGATACTCAGACAGAAGGCCATAGCCACAGGTATAGCCATAGGTTACGGTATTGAGCATTTGCCCGGAGGGGACTATGAGAGAGGGAGTGTTTTCTACGAGATAGTAAAGCCCGTGGGATTGGGATCGGAACTGACCCGGTTCAGAAAATATGACTACGTGAAGGAGAACCGCCTGGTCGAGATAAACGGTACAAAGATCGCCGTTCTTATATGCGGAGAGGCCGAAGCCCTGCTGGCGCCGCGGTCGCGCGGCATCAGAACAGACAGTGATATCAGCCGGGCTGACCTGCTCATTGTCCCGTCCACAACGGATATGTGGTCCGCGAAGTTCTGGCCTGGCGCTTTGTTCGAAAAATACGGTGTTCCGGCAGCTTTTATCAACCGGGCCGACATAACGAACGCGGGCAACCCCTGGCACGACGGGTTTACGCCTTCACGATACCGGGAACCGCCTGATGAGGCAACTATTTTGAGCGCCGGAGAACAGATAATGATTTTAGCCCCCGGGTGTGTTTCGGACAATGTAACGGGAGATAAGGAAGCTATGGCCTCGGATCGGAGCGAACGCGAGGCGATAGAACGCGTTTCCTGCGCGCTGCGCAGCGTCCAACACAGCGGTTTAAGCGCCTTTGATATTGACGGTATGGCACACAGAGCGGTAAGCGCCATGGCCGAGGTGATCCTCTCGACGGAAAAGGACTTTCCGGTAATGTCAGGGAGGATGAAGGATCTTGCCGACGGCCTCGTGGAACGATCAAAGGCCTTTCGAGTAGAAAGAACAAGTTTTGACTCCGCTTCCGAAGACGGAGCATTGACCGCGGAGGCCGCCGAAGGATATGCCAGGGCGATAGCCGAATATGGACAGGCCGTGCGGGATATCAGGACTGAGGCGGAAAAGCTTGTCTCGGATCCCGTAGAGCGGACCTATCCCGGTATCGAAGGGATAATGGGTTTATACCGAGAAGTATGGAAGGAGATGGATCGTCTTTCAGAAGCGGTCAAAAGCCGTTCTGAGCTTGCTTCCGGTACGGGGTCTACGGATCTGATCCCCGTATCTGAGGTGATCCGCCTGGTTGTAAGTGGAAGGCCGTACGTTACGATGGAGAACGAACTCGCGCCGGACGTCCTGCTCGAGGGTAACCGTTTGTCGTTTGCCGGAGCCGTGGCGAACATCGTCGACAATGCGGTGTTCTTTGCCGCGAAACGGCGGACAAACGACGGGACCCCGGCCTTTGTCACGATCACCCTGGCCGAGGAAAAAGGGAATATCAGGATAGATATAACCGATACAGGCGGAGGGATCTCACATGATCTGCTAGTAGCGGATTATGTAATGCAAAGGCCGAGATTTTTCAACCTTGATGTTTCGCGCAGGGAAGGGGGAACGGGCCTTGGTGCCACCGAGGCCTGGTACGCCGTAAAGGATATGGAAGGCAGTATCAACGTCAGTTCCGCGCCCGGCGAGGGCACTACTTTCACTATCGGCGTGCCGATCGCCACGTCTATTCCGACCGAGGTTAAGGCGAAGTTCCATAAACCCGGCGGGCCGGGCCTGCCGCAACTGGCGAAACTTCCGCCCGAGGCTGAAGCGACGTTCCGCAATTCCGGTGACACAATACCTGATTCGACGAAAGAGATAAGTAATGTGTTCCCGGAACTTCCAACACCCGATGCGGCAAGGGGTTCGGATGAAGTGAAACGTTCTCGTAGTACGATAGAGGATCTAAAACCGGAACGGACCGTGCGGATTTTAGATATAGGGAGCGGTACCGGTGCGGAGAGTCGCTGGGGGAGTGGTGCGTCGCATAGAGAAATCAAAGAGGTCGTCCGGAGAAGAACGGCAAAAGACGACGAAGAAGTAAGAGTTGAGCTTATTGGAATAGATAAAGACGCTGAAGAAGTTCGTCGAGGGAAAGCCCTTGGCTTTGATATCAGGGAGATGGACGCGCGAAAAAGCACCGGTTTCAAGGAAAAAAGTTTTGACCTTATAACCCGTTATAACCCTTCCACTACAAAAGATATCTTAGATATTCTGCCGGAAGTAAAAAGAGTTTTAAAGCCGGAAGGTGAATTTTGGGTTGCTCCCTGGCTTGAGGACTATGACGAATTTCTGAATGTATGGAGGAGGGATCCGAAATACCTACAGCACTATGTGGATGCGTTGGAGGCGAATGGTTTTTCAGCGGAAGTCATAGAAGAACATCGGCCTGATATGCCACCCGTACTTATTGTCGCCAGGCTGATACCGCACGTCCCGCTCGAGGTTCGCGCGAAAGCCCGGCGCGAAGGCGGTTTGCGCCTCGCAAAAATACCGCCCGAAGGAGATCAGGCATTCGAGCAGGAACAGGCAAAAGCGGTGATGACGGAAGGCGCAAAGCCGCTTTTGCGCGATATCAAGACACAAAACAGAGGCGAGATCTATCCTCAATGCACCGCTTATTCGCATATAACCGCGGAGAAATTCAGACAAATGGTCGAATGCTTGGCAGGCGGAAAAATAGGCGATGAAGAAGAAAAAGAGCTGGTAAGATTTGACAAAGTTTTAGAAGAACTGGAGCTTGTCAGGCAAAGGCTTAATGGAGGGCATTACAACAGATTATATCACTCGGTATCATGTTTCGAAGCCTCGAAAGAGACGATCGATGTCCTCAGCAGGAACGGTTTTTCATCCGTGCAATTGATAAGACGAAAATTCATCGACGACAAAATACCAAGCAAAATTTTCGGACCGGCCAGTGCCTTTTTGTACGGGTCATGGATAGACGATGATGGGGATACGTATGCTCATTCATACGTGGTCGCCAGGATCGCCGGGGAGTACTTCGTAATAGACCTGTCGGCCGGACAGTTCCTGACGGAACAGTTATGGGACTACAAAGACCTCGGAATATTCATTGTTCCGATAAAAGACCTTGATGAGCATTCCTGGCCTTACGCGATGGGCGATGTGTTCCTCAACGATAAAGAAGAGGCTCTAGAGCTTGTTAGCGGAGATGAGAAAGCTCTCGAAGCCATTATGAACCCACGGGGAACGGTGCCTGAGGGTGTTATGAGCTACGCGGCGGAATATTCAAATGAGCGGAATAACACTCCCGGGACACGGGTGCCGGACGATACGGATACCGAGGGCATGGCAGACCATGCCGCGCAGGATGATCCGGTAACGGAAACGCTTTCGTTGCCTCCTGCGTCGCGGGAACAGCCCGAGATGGAACTTATAAAGGAGCTTATACTAACAAGCGAGATCATCGCATCGGCTTCGCTCACGGGCGAACCGGTCATAGTGGGTATCGATACTAGCTGGGTGCCGGCCGAGCAGAGAGCTCTCGATTCTTTCGGGGCCATGCTAAGACAGCTCAAGGGTCTGCCGGCGAAGCTGGGAGCTCACCACATAACCATCTTGACGGCAAGCGATCCGGAGGTCCTGAGCGGGGAAATAGACCGGGTCATCAAAAAAAGAGACAAGACTGTGAAAATGTCTAACATACTCCTCATAGGCCAGTTCGACGGTATAGACGGGTCAAAGAACACATCTTATGACAGGTTCAAGACGTCTCCGGAAGGCGAGAGCGCGTGTTTCGCGCATATTGTTGTTCCTGCGGTCAGTGCCGGAAAACATTATGACGTGGACATGCAGAGTATTCTCAGGCTGGCGCTCGCCGAACACAGGGCCATTCACCGGCAGGGAGGCAAGAGGTTTTTTTATCTGAATTTACCCGGTGCCGGACAGGACGGGTTAACTGTCAAAGAGCTTCATGATCGCCATAGAGCCAGGAACTATGCTCTAAAAATGGCCTAAATTTCTCGCCGCGACCCAAAAAAAGATGTAGACGATCGGCCGTTCGTCCGGTTTTTTTGTCGGAAGGATCGAAAAACTTTAATGCCATACGGCCGATTTAATTTCGAACAAAGTATACAGGGCCTATTGTTAAGTGGCTGGCTTTTCGACGGTGTGACCTGACGGCAAGAAGGTGTTTGCACTTTTTTGTCCTATTTTGAGCTGAACGTCAGGGTATTTTTTGCGGATCTATCCAGTATCGTCCGGGGATTTCGGGTATTCTTTTCGCAAGGTCCAATCTAATTGACACCAATCAACAGGTATGATATAAAAAAAGCTCCCGTTCGGTGGGATTTTAACTAAAACATCCGAAAAAAGAGGTGAGAGGATGATAAAGAGATATTCCAGGCCCGGGATGGCTTGCATATGGGACGAGGAGAACAGATTCCGGAAGATGCTGGATGTGGAGATACTGGCCTGCGAAGCCTTCGCGGAACTCGGCATAATCCCCAAAGAAGCGGCGAAAACGATAAGAGAAAAAGCTTCTTTCAGCGTCGAGAGGATAAATGAGATAGAAAAGGTCACCAATCACGATGTGGTGGCGTTCATTAAGAGCGTGTCGGAGAACGTAGGGGAAGATGCCCGATATTTTCATTACGGCCTCACTTCAAGCGATGTTCTTGATACCGCGCTGTCTATACAGATGGTGGAGGCGGCCGATCTTTTGATAGAGGGTATAGAAAAACTTATGAAAGCTCTCAAGGAGAAGGCGATAGAACATAAAAAGACACCCATGATGGGACGTTCTCACGGGGTGCACGCGGAACCTATATCTTTTGGGCTTAAGATGGCCCTTTATTACAGAGAAATGGGCAGGAACCTTGACCGCATGAAAAAGGCCAGGGAAACTGTGGCCGTAGGGAAAATATCCGGTTCAGTAGGCACCTTCGCCAACGTAGATCCCGGCGTAGAGGAATATGTCTGCAAGAAACTGGGTTTTGAGCCGGCTGGTGTCGCCAATCAGGTGATACAAAGGGACCGGCACGCTTATTATCTCAACGTTGTAGCGCTGACCGGGGCGACTCTGGAAAAAATAGCTCTTGAAGTAAGAGGTCTTCAGAAAACCGAAATAAACGAAGTACAGGAATATTTCTCAAAAGGGCAGACCGGTTCTTCGAGCATGCCGCACAAGAAAAACCCCATAATATGCGAGAGGATAACAGGACTTGCCCGGGTGTTGCGCGGTAACGCTACGGCGGCAATTGAGAATGTGGCTCTTTGGCACGAGAGGGATATATCACATTCTTCGGTTGAAAGGGTGATATTGCCGGATTCCACCATTCTGCTTGATTATATGCTTGGCAAGTCGGAGGATCTTGTGTCTAACCTCATAGTTAACAAGGAGAATATGCTGAGGAATATGCAGGTTTCTAAAGGGCTTGTTTATTCCCAGCATATAATGCTTGAACTGATAAAAAAGGGCGCGACGAGGCTGGAGGCTTACGATCTTATTCAGGGAGCGGCTCTTGAATGTCACTCCGGAGATAAAGATTTCAAAGACCTTGTCATGAATGATAAGGGAGTTAGAAGTTATCTAAGTGAAAAAGAAATAAGCGATTGCTTCAGCCTGGATTACCATTTAAGGCACGTCGACAGAATATTCAAGAACATAGGCCTTTGACGCGGGTAACGCGCAAGAAAAGGGCAGTGGTTAAACGAACTTTCCCGCGGAATTCGAGAAGATAATGAAAAAGGACGAGGAAATGAAAAAAAAGAGAACGGTCACATATAAGACGGCCGGAGTGGATATATCCAAGGCCGATCGGTTGATAAAGAGCATGACGCCGCTCATAGAGAGCACCAGGGTGAAGGGCAGTATGGGGTCGATCGGAGGGTTCGGGGGGTTTTTTGACCTTTTCGCCGCGGG
Organism: uncultured Planctomycetia bacterium; assembly: GCA_964388645.1. Taxonomy (GTDB): domain Bacteria; phylum Omnitrophota; class Gorgyraeia; order Tantalellales; family Tantalellaceae; genus SLID01. Next base: position 19,644 of record CAYMBK010000031.1, read on the forward strand.
AGAGAAAGATCCTCTTTTGGTAGCCTCCACCGACGGAGTTGGGACTAAGCTTAAGATCGCCGAAATATCCGGAAAGCATGATACCATAGGCATAGACCTTGTGGCGATGTGTGTTAATGATCTGCTTTGCTGCGGGGCAAGGCCTTTGTTCTTTCTGGACTACTTTGCTTGCGGAAAGCTCGAAGGAAAAATATGGTCAGAAGTCCTTAAGGGGATAGTCGCGGGCTGCAAAGACGCGGGCTGCGCGCTTTTGGGCGGGGAGACCGCGGAAATGCCGGGGATGTATAAAAAGGGCGAATATGACCTGGCTGGATTTTCGGTGGGCGCGGTCTCAAGAAAAAAAGCTATAACAGGGAAAAAAATAAGGCCGGGAGATGTTATTTTAGGCATGGCCTCGAGCGGGCTGCATTCCAACGGCTACTCGCTGGTCAGGAAGATCTTCACCAAAAAAGAGATAAAACAACGCTGCAGGGCCTTGCTTGCTCCGACGATAATATATGTCAGGCCATTCCTGGAAGCAGCGGGTATAGCGGAGATAAAAGGAGCCGCGAACATAACAGGAGGCGGCTTGCAGGAAAACATTCCCAGGATATTGCCTGAGGGAGCGAGAGCGGTTATACGCTCCGGAAGCTGGGATGTGCCGCGTATTTTTCAGGAGATGGCAGAAAAAGCGGGAATAGGGCATAAAGAGCTTCACAGGACCTTCAATATGGGTCTGGGCATGGTGCTGGTTATCTCAGACAATGATGCCGTGAAGGTAAAAAAGATGCTGAAAGAAAAATTCGGTATAAAAAGCTGGGTAATAGGTGATATAGCCAAAGGTAAAAAAGGCATTGAGATAGTAGGAGGAGATTTCAAATGAAGATACTCGTTATAGGTTCGGGGGGGCGCGAGCATGCCATTTGCTGGAAGTTAAGGCAAAGCCCAAAGGTGACCGATCTTTACTGCGCCCCGGGCAACGGCGGAACGGGGTTTCACGCGACGAACATAGAGGTGGATATTACCAGGCATAAAAAGGTGGTGGCTTTTTGCAGGAAAAACAATATAGATCTTGTTGTCGTCGGCCCTGAAGCCCCTCTTGCGATGGGCATAGCGGACGATCTAAGGCGCGCTGGCGTGGCTGTCTTCGGACCGTCATATGCGGCCGCCCGGCTGGAATCCAGCAAGATATTCGCAAAGGAAATGATGGGGGCTAATAATATCCCTACGGCTAAGTTCAGGGTTTTCAACGATTTCAAGAAAGCGAAGGAATATATCAGTTCTCATGAGGAACCTCTTGTCGTTAAAGCGTACGGCCTCGCCGCCGGCAAAGGAGTTGTCGTAGCCGAGAGCAGAGAAGATGCCGTTGACGCCGCGGAAAGGATGCTTGTTAAAAAGGAATTTGGCTCTGCGGGAGGAAGGATAATAGTAGAAGAGTTCTTACGCGGCAGGGAAGTATCCATAATGGTGGTAACCGATGGTGAAACCGTTATACCGCTGGCTTCCAGCCAGGATCACAAGAGGGCATATGACGGCGATACGGGGCCCAACACCGGAGGTATGGGGGCATTTTCACCTTCGCCCGATATAGACGGAAAAACCTTCGACGATATCCTGGAAACGATAATAATGCCCACGATCAGCGGCCTCAAGAAAGATAAAATAGGTTATCGAGGAGTGCTGTACGCTGGGATAATGATGACGGAAGCGGGTCCGAAAGTTCTGGAATACAATGTGCGTTTCGGCGACCCCGAAACCCAGGCAATACTACCCAGGATAAAGTCGGATTTCGCTGAATTGCTCATGAGTGCCGCGAAAGGACAGCTTACCGGAACGGATATCGAGTGGGACAGCTCGGAATGTGTATGTGTGGTGCTGGCTTCTGAGGGATATCCGGGCGAATACGAAAAAGGTAAAGAGGTAACAGGGATAATCGATGCTATGGAAACACAGGCGATCATATTTCATGCCGGGACAAAGTATGAAGGACAGAGCCTTGTTACCTGTGGAGGAAGGGTCATGAACGTTGTGGGTATGGCTGCCGATATCAAAAGCGCTTCTAAAAAGGCTTATCAGGGGGCTTGCAAAATACATTTTGATGGTGTGTGGTTCCGCAAAGATATAGGGACGGTCGAAATAAACAAGGTGAGTGCCTGAAGGAGGTAGATAGAATATGTCCGGGAAGCCGTTAATAAGCGTGGTTATGGGGAGCGATTCAGATCTCCCCGCGATGAAGGAAACGATGAGTGTACTGGAAAAATTTGATCTGCCGTATGAGGTAAAGATACTTTCAGCCCACCGGTGTCCGGAAAAAACCGCGGCTTTTGCCAAGTCGGCCAGAAAGAGGGGAATTAATGTCATAATCGCGGCAGCCGGCGGAGCGGCTCATCTTGCCGGTGTGATCGCGGCGCACACCACACTTCCGGTCATAGGGGTCCCGATGGATTCACAGCTTGACGGCCTGGATTCACTTCTTTCTACGGTGCAGATGCCTTCCGGCATACCGGTAGCTACTGTGGCCATAGGAAAAGCCGGCGCGGTAAACGCGGGTATTCTCGCGGCACAGATATTGGGGATAACCTGCGCTTCCGTGGAAAAGAAGTTAAAGGGCCACAAGCAGGAACTTGTCAAAAAAGTCGAGGAAAAGAACCGCAAACTGGCTTCAGGGAAAAAATGAAGAACATCAGAAGGATACTTTTCGTGTGTACCGGGAACAGTTGCCGGAGTATAATGGCGGAAGCTTATCTTAATAAGCTTTCAGCCGATCATGGGGGGGCATTTGAGGTTAGGTCAGCCGGGACTTTGGGGATAGAGGGTAACGCTCCTTCAAAAGAAGTGATAACCCTTCTTGCCAGGGAAGGAATAGATACTTCTTTCTACATCTCCAAGGGGTTGACCCCGGAGGTTGTAGCTTGGGCGGAACTTATACTCGTTATGGCTCCGGAACATAAACTAGCCGTTCTTGATCTGGATCCCGGAGCAGAAAGTAAAGTCAGGTACCTTGGTGAGTTCAACCCCGAAAGAGGCGAGATAATAATACCCGACCCCATAGGGAGGTCTTTGGCGTTCTATGTGTCGTCGTTTCGGGTCATAAAACAGTCTATAGAGGAGTTGGTAAAATGGTTGGAAGAATAGCCATAGGTGCGGATCACGGCGGATTCAGGTTAAAGAACTCTCTTGTTGAAAAACTTAAGAAGTGGGGATATGGAGTGTATGATGTGGGGACTCACAGCGAGGATGCGTGCGACTATCCGGAAGCCGGGTTCGAATGTGCCCTCAGGGTGTCCCGAAAAAAAGAACCGCGCGGAATACTGATATGTAGAACGGGGATAGGTATGGCAGTTATAGCCAATAAACTTTCCGGGGTCAGGGCGGGTGTCTGCTCGGGGGTTTCCGAAGCTATAAGCGCGAGGGAGCATAATGATATAAATGTGCTTGTCCTTGCCGCTGATGTGATATCCGAAAAGGATTCCGAAAAGATCGTTAAGGCCTGGCTTAGAACCCCGGCGCTAAAGGGACGGCACGCCAGGCGTGTGCGGCTCATAAAAGATTATGAGAAAAAAGTATTTAAAAAAACGTAGATAGCATGGGCAAAAATATCGGGAGAAGACATGAAATACCTGTACAAGGAAGACCCTGAAATATTTTCAGCTATACTTGATGAGACCAGACGCGAGGAAGAGGGCATAGAGCTGATCGCAAGCGAAAACTTTGTTTCCAGAGCCGTCATGGAGGCGGTATCCTCGGTCATGACCAATAAATATGCCGAGGGATATCCCGGAGCCAGGTATTATGGGGGCTGTGATAAAGTGGATGTGGCTGAAAACATCGCGATACAGAGGGCTAAGGAACTTTTCGGCGCCGAGCATGTCAATGTGCAGCCTCATTCCGGGTCACAGGCCAACCTCGCGGTATATTATGCCGCGGTACAGCCCGGCGACACCGTTCTTGCGATGGACCTCGCCTGCGGAGGGCATCTAACCCATGGCCACCCGAAAAATTTTTCAGGAATGTACTACAACATGGTTTTTTACGGCGTTTCCGGAAAAAGTGAAATGCTGGATTTTGATGAGATAAGGGAAAAAGCGTTAAAGGCGAGGCCTAAGATGATAATAGCCGGAGCTTCGGCATATCCAAGAACAATAGATTTCGGCAAGTTCAGGGAAATATGCGACGAGACAGGAGCTGTGCTGATGGTAGATATGGCTCACATAGCCGGGCTTGTGGCCGCGGGAGAACATCCTAATCCCGTCGAGGTCGCTGAGTTCGTCACCACTACGACGCATAAAACACTCAGGGGGCCCAGATCGGGTATGGTCATGTGCCGTGAGCAATTCGCCAAGAAAATAAATTCTGTAGTGTTCCCGGGAATACAGGGCGGGCCGCTTATGCACGTCATCGCGGCGAAGGCAGTGGCTTTTAAAGAGGCGCTTAAACCGGAGTTTAAGGTTTATCAGAAAAAAGTCCTGGCTAACGCGACGAAGTTATCAGAAGAGCTTGCCGCGCGTGGGTTCAGGATAGTGTCCGGAGGCACCGACAATCATTTAATGCTGGTTGACTTGACGGATAAGGGAGTAAGCGGTAAAGAAGCCGAGGTCTTGCTGGATAAGGCGGGGATAACAGTTAATAAAAACCTCATACCCTTTGACAAGAAAAGCCCCTTTGTGACAAGCGGGGTGCGGTTGGGAACACCCGCTGTGACTACAAGGGGAATGGGGGAGAAGGAAATGGGGGCAATAGCCTCTTTTATTGACCGGGCGATAGCGGCCGGCAATGACGAAGACAAGCTTTCGGGCATAAGGAACGAAGTAAAAGAAATGCTGAAAAATTTCCCTCTTTATGCCGGACTTATAAAAGAGATGGAGAGTATAAAGCAATGATCCTCAGGCAAAAAAAAGTGCGTAAAGCTAAAGCAAGGAATAAAGACGGCATTCGGACAAATAAAAAACGTCCCAGTTGGGATGAGTATTTTCTGAGTATCGCCCATCTTGTGGCCACAAGGTCAACTTGTTTAAGAAGGCAGGTGGGAGCGGTGGTCGTTAAGAACAAGCAGATATTGGCGACCGGGTACAACGGCGCTCCCATGGGAATAACGCATTGTGACGAGGTGGGTTGTCTGAGGGAAAAAATGAATATACCCTCAGGGGAGAGGCATGAGCTTTGCCGGGCGCTCCATGCCGAGCAGAACGCTTTTTTGCAAGCGGCCCGGCACGGGGTGAACCTCGACGGGTCAGTTCTTTACGTTACGATCCAGCCATGCGCCATATGCGCGAAGATGATAATAAACGCCGGAATAAAAAAGATAGTGATAGAGGGGGAATATCCGGACAGGTTCGCCCTGGGGTTTCTTGAGGATGCAGGTATCCAGATGGTGGTAATGACCCGATGAAGTGCCCTTTTTGCGCGCATATTGACGACAAGGTAATAGATTCCAGAATGAGTGCCGAGGGTTTGAGTATCCGCAGAAGGCGTGAATGCCTTAAGTGCGGGAAAAGGTTTACTACGTACGAGTATGTGGAAAACGCTCCCATGATGGTGGTCAAGCGCGACGGAACACGCAAAAGGTTTGACATGGAAAAGATCAAAGACGGCATAATTAAGGCCTGTGAGAAGCGCCCGGTGAGTGTGGATAAGATAGAGGAGATAGCCGAAGAGATATCCAAAGAGGTGCACAAAAAAGCTGAAAGAGAAGTAAAGACCACGCTTATAGGCAAGATGGTAATGGATAAATTGTACGAGCTTGACGAGGTAGCTTATGTCAGATTTGCCTCAGTGTACAGAAGATTTAAAGACGTCTCCCACTTCAAAAAAGAACTCGAAAAATTCCTCGGGTAACCCGCAGTCCCGCGCCACAGCCTGGCCACTAACTTGTGACAAACAGCGGTGTAGGGGCCTGACCCCTGACTGGCACTAACTTGCGCGCCACAGCCTGGCCACTAACCTGCACCCGCGCGGCCTCTTCGATCTTTCCCCGCGGGAATTTTCTCACGCCTTTCTCCGTCCATTTTTAGATCTTGCGAA